>CARDPF010000069.1:0-3853 GCA_948960675.1 uncultured Eisenbergiella sp. | reverse complement strand
CAAGCTTTGGTAAGCGGCAAAATCCCCGCAGATTACCGCGATATCCCGGTAGCAGTAATCCTCCCGGCGCAAAAGCCTGCGGATGGCGATGCAGATCTGGCGTACCTCCTCCCGCTGGGTGGATGCCTCCATGATCCCAAGGGCGCCGCCCAGCGTACCGGCATCCCCTGCATCCCCTTCCTGTCCGGCAAACTCCCGCGCCGGATACCGGAATAAAAACCGTTCCAGATGCGCAAGGGCAGGACGCTCCCGAAACCTTGGCGGCTCCTCTTTTTGCAAAACCACGTCCCTGCCCCGCGCTGTCCCGGTATCCTGCGCCAGCTTTTCCAGGGAGCGAAGCATTTTGGCGCTCATGGAAAACAAATCCTGCCCGGTCAGGTTTTTGGCAGACAGGCTCTGCCCATCCATCGTCACCGTCACCGTCACTTCCCGGGCAATTCCCAGCAGTCTTTCCAAGACTTTAAGCTGCACCGGGGTAAAGCCCGTAAACCCATCGAAAGCCACCACGCTGTCCTTTAACAGCCCCGACTGGGGCAGGATCCTCGCCAGCATCTCCAAAGACTCTTCATTGGTCAAAAAGCGGTCGCGGATAAAATCCAAAAAGCCCTGATAGATCACCCCGAGGTCTTTGAGCTTATAATAAAGCTGACCGCGCTTTTGGGAAAAGCCGGTCAGTTCCTCCAATTCTTTCGGCCCTATCCCATACTGCATAAATTCCGACAGGGCGGATTTCACCTCATGCACATAGCCCGTTTTGGACAAATGTTTTCCGATGACGGGCATTTGCCCTTTCAGCCCAAAGGCCACCTTGCGGATGACCAGGCTTTTTCCCGTATCATCCAGCATCGGTCTTTGCACCCCGCCCAACTCCTCGAAAATCCGGTGGGTCAGCCTTCCAAAGCTTAGCACGTCAATATTCATGATGCCTTTTTTCTCATGCATCGTGACCAAATCCATCTGGGTCTGCATCGTAAATTGATCCGGCACAAGGAGAAAAAAACGGTCTGCCGGCGCAAGCTGCGCCCTCTCAATGATCTCCCTGTACAAAACCGTACTTTTTCCGGCGCCGGACCCGCCGATGATAAACCGAAGAGACATAGGCAACCTCCCTTAGGGCATGTTTGAGACACGCCCCAGCGTCTGTATGATCGCCCAAATATAGGGCGCGCCAAAACAGCAAAGGCTCTTGGGGCCGGTGATTTGATTCTCCCGGTCCTGTCTGACTTTTTCCACCGCTTTTTCATAGGTCGCGCGGGTGATGGATTTGGAGCGGCGGTCCACAAACATCTCCCCGCCCCTGATTTCGTATGTAAAAGGCAGCTTTTTTGCGGTATAAAAAGCTTTCCCCTGATGTTTTTCCAATTGCTCCCAACGCAATTTTTCAAAATCCATAGACGTATCCCCAAAGCCTGTGTGCCCTACAGGCTCTTTATGCTTTCCGATCCTTTAAGATCAATTGCCCCAGAGCCTGCACCGCCACGCGGATCGCACTGTCCGTATCATGCACAACCGGGTTTAACAGCCCTGCCTTTTCCCGCTCCTGATTGGCCACCGCCAAAAACACCGAACCACAGCGCACGCGCAGATAGCTTGCCACCACAAAGAGGGCCGCCGACTCCATCTCGGAAGCCTTACAGCCCAGACGCATCCAGGCGCCCCACTTTTGCTGCAGTTCATAATCCACCGGCATCAGATGCGGTTCATGCTGTCCGTAAAAAGAGTCCTTGCACTGCACCACCCCCGTGTGTGCGCAAACGCCAAGGGTATCCGCCGCCGTACGCAGCGCGTTTACCACCGAAAGGTCGGCCACCGCCGGAAACTCGATAGGCGCATATTCCCGGCTGGTTCCCTCCGCCCGGATTGCCCCGGTGGCGATGACCAAGTCGCCGCTTTTGACCTCGGTATCCATTCCGCCGCAGGTTCCCACCCGGATAAAGGTATCCGCCCCCGCCTTGACCAGTTCCTCCATGGCAATGGCGGCAGAAGGCCCCCCGATTCCCGTGGAGGTGACGCTGACCTTTTCCCCCTCCAGATATCCGTTGAAAGTGACAAACTCCCGGCTGTCGGCAATCTGTACCGGATCCGTAAAGTACTGCGCAATCTTTGCACAGCGCTTGGGGTCCCCGGGAAGAATCACATACCGTCCCACATCCCCGTTATGAATCCCCAAATGATACTGCATTCCCTCGTTGGCATATTTCATAAAACCCCTCATTTCTGCGCCGCTCCTGCACATTGGCAGCTTCATGGCCGGCAATGCGCAGACCGCCTGCGCCGTCCACACACATCAAAAAGAAATCCCTATCTCTTTCTCATAGACGCAGGCCAGCATCCCTTCCTGCTCCTGACATTGTACAAGCTGTTTTCCGTTTCCGCTTCCCAGCCGCCCACAGCCCTCGCAGGCTTCCTCCAAGGAAGCATTTTCCCCAAAGGCCTGTCCCTTTTCATAGGTAAAATAAGGAATCCCCAGCCTGTTTGCCAATTCTGCAATGGCAGGTGGATCGGCCAGTTCCCGGACGGCAGACAGACTGCACAGCCGCGTCTTTGACAAATGGTTGCGCGCCAAAATTCCCGCCACAAACCGCTCCAGCACAGATTCGGCAACTTGCGGCCCACAGACAATCCCCACTGCCAAATTGCATGGAAACATCCTGCACTCCTTTTCAAAATGCGGCGCCTCCCAGTCGTCCGTGAGGGAAATGCCAATCCTTGGAACTGCCCCCGTCTGTCCGGCGCCGCTGTGCATCATCGCCCCGACGCCCACCACTCCCTCGGGAAATACCCCTTCCACCGGATAATCGCTGTAAATCCCTACCGTTTCCCCTGCCAAAAGCCCGTCCATAACCGTTTTGATCCGGAAGCTGTCCTGTATATGCAGACGGTTCTTTTGCGCAAACCGGCGCAGGGAAAACACTTCCTTGGTGTCACAACAGGAGGTGACCACCGCAGCCGCGCCAGCCAGAGCGGCAAACCACGTACACCACGCATCCGCCCCCCGCATATTTCCCGACAAAAGGGGAATCACATGATTTCCACCCTCGTCCGCAAAAAACACCGCAGGCCCCTCCCCTTTTTGCAATAGCCAGGGCAGGGCGCTGCGCACCGTGCGTTCCAGGTCCCATACAAAAAGCAGGGCATCCTGCTCTCCCCAAATGTCCTGAAACAACAATTGCAGCGACTGAAAGGGAACCAGCCTTCTCCCCGTGTATTTATGCCAGCTGTAGCTTACCGCCTGGTGATGGCTTTTTTGTAAAATGGCTGCCAGTTCCAGATTTTTTGCGGCGCCCGCCCTTGTAAATGAAATCACGCTGATTTTCATGGAACCCCCTCTAGCTGCACAATTCAGACAGGTCTGCCCTGCTGCGAAAGCCGTCTAGCGAAAACCGTCCAGCTTCTTTGCAAGAGCCTCTTTGGACTGGGTACCCACCATGCGGTCAACTTCTTTACCATCCTTGAAAATAATCAGGGTGGGAATATTCATCACATGATACTGCGCAGCCAGGGCATTTTCCTCATCCACATTTAACTTGCCCACCTGATAGCCCTCGGCAGAGAGCTTGTCGATGGCAGGTCCCTGCATCCTGCAGGGCATACACCATTCCGCCCAAAAATCCACCAGAACCGGTTCCTTAGCCTGCAAAACCTCCGTTTCAAAATTCTGGGCCGTAAATTTTTTTGCCATATTCTCCCTCTTTCTGCGCGGCTTTCTATTGTAAAGCCATCCATAACACAACGGTTTGTGAATGCCGCGCCCACACAAACCCATCTTTTCTGCTTTCCGATAGCATTCCCCGTTTTCCTGTTTTTATTGCGACCTTTTCCCTCCGCAACGTGTCTGAGACACCACTACCTT
>CARDPF010000068.1 GCA_948960675.1 uncultured Eisenbergiella sp. | reverse complement strand
ATAGCGCAGCAGCAGATTCACCGCCGTGGTCTTTCCGCAGCCGCTGGGGCCTTTGAGCAGATAGCATTTTCCCTTCTCCATGGTAAAGTTAAAATCCTGCAATACCTGCCTGCGTCCGTCATACGAAAAACCGACACCGTCAAACCGGATTGCATGGGCAAAACCTGACAGCACGTCCATACCGGCCGCTTCCCCGCCTTCCTGCAAAAAACGCTCCATCAAAACACAGGCCGGACGGATGGACAAAAGCTGCCGGATAATCCCCGCCAGCGCAATCAGCGGATAGGAAAGCTGGTCGATCATCCCCACCGCCACAAAAAAATCCCCTGCGGAAAACCTGCCGTCAAGCACCAGCCACGCCGCACAGGCCAGCACAATAAAATAAGAAAGGTAGGAAATCAAAGTGGTGAGCAGCTGGGAAACAGCGCCAAGCCGGGCATCCCTGCCCATCTTTGCGATGACCTCCCGGTTGCTGTCCGCAAATTTTTCCAGAATCTTTTCCTCAATGGAAAAATTTTTCACAATCTCAAATCCGGCCAGCCAATCATTGACCTTTGCCAAATTTCCCCTTACCGCCTCCAGATATTCCCCCTGCGCCCGCTGCAGCCGTTTCTCAATGAGCTTGGGCACATACAAGGGCGTTGTCAGCAGGGCGATGGTGACAACCGCAATCCGCACGTCCAGCAAAAACAGGGCAATGCCCACAAACACAACTTTGGACAAAATCTCCCCCAGCAGGGGCAGCATGCCAAAATAGCGGTTCTGTATGGCATCCGCCTCCCCCGTGTACTTTGCAAGGTATTCGCCCGTCTGCTTTTGCCGGTAGGCCACATAGCTGCGCCCAAGGATGGCCGAAAAAATATCCCTCTTTAGCAGCCCCGCGCAGCCCGCCACAAACTCTGCCTTGCACACCGCATGCAGAAAATAGCACAGGACCTCGCACAAAATAAAGCCCGCCAGCAGTCCCGCGTATTTAACGGTTTCCCCAAGGTTTTGGGCCAGCGCCCAGTCCAGTACGTCCCCTTTGAAAAACTGCAAAACCACCGCAAATCCGTTACTGGCAAAAACTAAGGCGCAAGCGCCCGCAAACCAAACCTGATTTTTTCTGATATATTTTTTCATGGAAATTCCTCCTATGACGTTTGCTCTTTTTCGTTACGCCACGCGATAGAAGGAAGGACTCCAATCTGCTTCCTTCTGCCGCTCAGAAGGAATTCCTACGCTTTACCACCCTGCACACCCCCTTTCTTTTCCGGTGCAAACACCGTATCCATACCCGTCTGAACTGTTCACTCCATGGGACTGTAGCGCATCCGCACCTTAATACCCTGCCCATAGTTGCCAAACCCGTTTCCGAACAGGGTCAGCCCCCCCACATGGGCCGCGTCCTCCCGCACCTCCATCTTAAACCGGATGGTGCTCTTATAATCCAGTCCGAACCTTTCCAAGGAAACGTCGGATATTTTCAGCCCGTCCACAAAGGTTCCCCGCCGGTTGATCACCAGCATTTTTAACAGCCCATACTGGTTCCAGTTGGGAAACCACCAGTCCGGCGTAAAAATCCCACGCACATCACCGAAATCCCCCGGCGAGGTCCACACTCCGATGGGCACGTCATTTAGTATAAAAGAAATATCCGACGGCCAGTCGTTGTTGACGCCCGGCGCTTCGCTGGAGAGTTCCATGGAAAAGGTAATCTCGTCGATCTTCTGGGCAACGGGCAGGACATTGGGAATCAGGTACTCCACATATCCTTTGGTAAACCACAAAATACCCGCATTGATCCGGTCCGGATGGGCAAAATACCGGGAATCGTCCACCTCCCCGATGAGAGTCGACGTGGTGGCGATACCACAGGTGGGATATACACTGTAGTTGCTGTACTGGCCGACAGGCACCTCCGCCTCGTAAAAACCGACGCTGCCGTCCTCCTCCGCCGGGACGATATCCACCAAAAGCCGTTCCTGTTTTACCCGGCAAACCTTCTGGTTCCCATGCCCCACAAAGTCGGCGCGCACCTGAATCAGCCCCACATCCTCCATTTTTTTAATGTGGCTGGTGAGGGCGCCGTTTGTGATATTTAAACTGCTGGCAATCTCGTTCATATTCATTTCCTTATTTTTTAACAGCAGCTGGATAATGTTTACCCGCACCTCGGAACCCAAAACCTTGAACAGTTCCACCCCATCCTCCAGATTTTTGATGTACAGCATCCTGATACCCCACCTTTAGTTTTTTGTAAAATATTATATTCCTTATTCAAACCGAAACAGCGGTCTGCCCTCCTCGTCCCAGCGTACCCGCATCAGCATGGCGTGGCGGTTGGGATTATAAAGGGGATCCCCCACGATTTTTGTCTCCGTTCTGGCGTGGTACACCATCACGGGATTTCCCTCCCCGTCCGTTGTAAAGGAATTGTGCCCCGGCCCGTAAATTCCTTTTTGGGCATCACTGCACAATACCGGATACCGTTCCTTTTTCCAGGAGAGGGGATCCAATAGGTCGGCGTTTTCGTCCGCCGTCAACATCCCCATGCAGTAAGCGATCCCTGTCTCACTGGCCGAGTAGGTGAGGAAAATCTTCCCTCCATGACAAATGACGCTTGGGCCTTCATTCACCCAATAACCGACCCGCTCCCAGTCGTAATCCGGCGTAGTCAAAAGTACCTGTACTGTCGCAAGCTTCCAGGGCGTCTCCATCCGCGCGATATAAAGGTTGGAAATCTGCTTGCCCACGCCGACCTTTTCCGCCCAGACATAGTAACGCTGCCCTTTATTTTCAAAAACCGTGGCATCTAAGGAAAATCCCCGGAAAGAAAACGGATCGTTGTCGGCACACTGCATTTTCCCCTTTTCCACCCACCGGCCCGTCAGCGGATCCGCATCCGCACATTCCAGTACATAGGGCCTGATCTCCCAGATGTCCTCCGCTTCGCCGCCCGCAAAATACAAATACCACTTTCCGTCCAGCCAGTGCAGCTCCGGCGCCCAGATATGTTCGCTCATGGGGCCGCTTTCATGCTTTTTCCAAACCACCGTTTCCCCTGCCCCGGCAAGACCTGCAAGGGTATCGGCATGACGCAGCACAATGCCGTCATAAGCGGGCACGGATGCGGTAAAATAGTACGTGCCGTCCGTATGCCGGTACACATACGGATCCGCGCGCTGTAAAATCCAAGGCTCGTTCCACTTCACTTGACTCTCACTCATACCACTCTCTCCTTCATTATCCCATACTGTTTCCACACGGATCACCCAAAATCCATCTTCTTATTCTATCATATCACCTTTTTACATTTTTCAAAAGTATTTTTTATAAAAGTATACATGCGATTCTAAAAAGAGGGAAAGGATGATTTTCCTTCCCCTCCGGGAGCGTAGCTGTAAACCGCCCTGGCAGGGCCGTCCAAAAAACGGCCCCCGCTCCTATGTGTTCCTTTTTATTCCGCAGGAGTCAGCCCGGCATCAGACATGGCCTGTCTGTTGTACTCGTTGGCCTTTTCCGTCAGTTCCGTTACCCAGTCGTTGGCGTTCTTTTCCCCGTTAAACACGGAATCCTCCACGCCTGCGTAAGGGCCCTCCGCTCCTACAAAGCCCGCAAAGCCGGGAATCTGGCAGTCGCCGAAGGGAATGACGCCCTGTTTGACCTGATCGAAATAGTCGTCGAAATACTGGCCGTATTTTTTGTCCTTATCGGTCTGGTCCGCATCCGCTTTTTTCAGGGAAGGGAAGAAGGTGGTCTGGTAATCCTTCCAAATCTCCTCGTCCATGGTCAGCGGCGCAGGCATGGACTGCTTCCAGATCTCAACGCCCGCTTCCTCGTCGGTCAGCGTCTTATAGGCTTCCATCTTTGCTTTCCAGCCGTCTAAGCCCCAGCCCATGAACTTCAGCAGTTCATACGCTTCCCTGGGATGCTCCGTGCCGGAGGAAATGCCGCCGAAATCCAGCACGCCGAATTTGTATTTGGCATCGGTGCCTTCCACGGAAGGGGTTGCATAAGGAACAAATTCAATTCCCTTGTTGCGGTATTCGTCGGTGTCAAACAGGTTTAAGTAGGTCCAGAACGCATCAATCTGGAAACCGATCTTGCCGGAAAAGCCCGCCCATTCGTTGGAACCAAGCCATGCCACAATTTCGTCCTCCGTCAGGGGCGCGCGGTATTTGCCCTTCATCAGGTCGCCCAGCGCATTCACGCCCACTGCCCAGTTGGTTAAATCAAATTCCTTGCCGTTCCAGCCAAACTCGCCGATACAGTTGGGATCCGCCGCCACCGGATAATAGGTTACGATGGAGTGGAACTGGTTGAAGCCGTAGATTCCTTCGTCGGGAGAGGTCACATCCTTGAAGGCCTGGATCATCTCATCCCAGGTCCAGTCCGTGGGAGGCATCGCCACGTTAAGTTTTTCAAATACGGCCATATCCGCATACAGCGCATCCGGGAAAAACTTCATCGGCGTGGACAGCTTTTGGGCAGTGCCGTAATAGCCAAGCTTTGCGCCGTTGATGGAAGGAAGCACGTTCTGGTTCTCCGGATCGTTCTCCCAGTACTCGGTCATGTCGCCCAGCAGGCTGTTTGACAGGGCAAAGTCACAGTTGCCAAGGATCATGAAGCAATCGGGTGTTTTCCCTGTATTTACCAGGTTCAGCAGCGTGTCGTTGTATTCCGCGCCCGCCGCCACATAAATCACGTTGACCTTGATATTGGGATACTTCTCGGTGAACTTCTGCGCCAGATGCTCCGTGAGCACTTTGTTATCGAAGTTCATGTAGGTCAGTTCGATTTCGTCGCTGGTCATCTCCGGAAGGGCCGAAGCCTCGCTGCCCCCGTCCGCCTGTGCGCCGTCCTCCGCCGCGCCGCCGTCCGCCGCTGCATCCTCATTTGCAGCTTCGTTGCCGGAAGCGTTGTCCGCAGGCGCAGGGCTGCTACCGCAGCCTGCCAGCAGGGAAGCCGTCATCGCCGTGCACAAAAGTGCGCTTAAAACTTTCTTTTTCATACTTTCAAAATCCTCCTTTAAAATTTTTTATATGTACCCGCCCTGCCTGAAACGTGCTTGCAAAATGCGCTGGGGACGGGAATATAAAACGAACCGAAACTTGGTGGAACCTTCCCAATTGGTTCCCAATCGGGAAGTAGTGGGTGGAACCTTCCCGATTGGTCCCCAATCGGGAAGTAGCGGGTGGAGCCTTCCCAATTGGTTCCCAATCGGGAAGTAGCGGATACTTACCTGCCATAGGCAGGTAAGTATCCTTTATTCTCCCGTAATACCGGTGCGGTCCACGCTTTCCACGAACTGCTTTTGCAGGACGAAGTAGAGAAGCAGGACGGGCAGGATGGACAGCATGGTGGCCGCCATCTTGATGCCCTCGTTCAAGCTGCCCATGGCCTCGCCGGTCACGGAGCCGCCGGCCTGGGAATAGCTGTCGTTAAAGCCCTTTAAGGCCACCATCAGGGTATTCCAGTAGCTGTCGCCAAGCACCCCGCACACATACAGCTGCGTCAGATAGGACTCGTTCCAGTACCACACCAGCGAGAACAAAAATACCACGAGGATCGCCGGGGCCGCAGAGGGAACCGCAATCCGCAGAAACGTCTTAAAATGGCCGCAGCCGTCGATCTTGGCCGCTTCGATGAGCGCCTGCGGAATCTGGCGGAAAAACTGGAAGAAGATCAGGATATACAGCTGCGCCTTGATCCCCTGCCCCAGCAGCGCCGGAAGCAGAAACGCCTTGATGGAATCCAAAATTTTTAAATCGTTGTACAAAAGGTAATTGGGCATCATCGTAATCTGGGGCGGGATGATAAAGGAAAATATCAGAATCCCCAGCATCACGGTTTTTAGCGGAAAATCATACCGCGCAAAGCCGTATCCGATGATGGCGCACATCACCATGTTCAAAAGCGTGGGAAGGCCCACAATCACAATGGACTGCCACAGCGTTTTCACATAATCCATGCTGGTGAAGGCATCCACATAGTTTTTGACATACAGGACGCTGGGAATCCAGTTTACGGAACTGTCCAGCAAATCCGCGCGCTGCATCAGGCTCTTGGAAATCATGTATAAAAGCGGATACAGATACACGAAACCGATACAGATCAAAAGACCGTAAATGGCGATCAGTTTGCCGACCCCCTGGGTATCCTTGGATCCGAAAAACCATTTCCGGACCGCATACCGGTCGATCTTTCTTTTCGGGGACACGGCCGCTTTCGCCTTAGCGGGCTGCCCTTGCGGCTTTTGCAGTTCGTTTTGCTTTCTGCTTTTCATATTGCTCCCCCCTCTTCTCGATCTTTTTGATTAACCGTTCCTGTTTTTTGAGTTCCTTCCGGTACTTCTTCGCCTTCTTGGCATAAACATCTTTCTTTAAGGCCAGCGCCGCCGCAAAGACAATCACCAGCAGGGTCACGATCAGGGCGTACAGCCATGCCATGGCGGAAGCGTATCCGTAGCCCTTACTGCCCGTGGTACCAAACATCGCGTTTTTGATCGTCTCAATGATGGTATTTTGCTCATTGTTGGACAGGTACACGATGGTGTACACCACATTCAACAGCGTCATCGGCTTGATGGTGGGCAGCGTAATCTTCCAAAAGCACTCCCAGGTGGAGCCGCCGTCCATTTTGGCCGCCTCATACAGGGAGGTATCGATCTTTTGGACGGCCGCCAAAAAGATCAGGATCTGCACCCCGGAATACCACAGGTACATGACAATGTTTTCAAACAGCCCCATAATCGCGTCCACGATAAACCCCGGCAGAAACCCGATCATGGACTGGATCATGGAGGTATTCATCGCGGGAATGGAGCCCGCCCCCTGCGATACCAGCTGCGCCATTACCGGGCCGCTGGCGATGATCACCGGGAGGAAAAAGATCAGCCGAAACACTCCCTTTCCCTTGATCTTCGCGTTCAAAAGCAGGGCGATAATCAGGGCAAACACCACAATGATCGGAACTGCCATGACGGTTTTGACCAGATAGGCCGCAAGCTCCGTGGGAAAGGTCTCATCCTCCTGCAGAATCTGCGTAAAATTCTGGATGCCGATAAAGGTGATCTCCCTGCCCTTGGGCGTCATTTTCACGCGGCTTAGCGCAAAGTTGAAGGACTGTGCCAGGGGCCGCAGAACGAAGATGAGCACGCCGATGATCCAGGGCAGCACGAACAGGTATCCCATCATGCCTTCCCGCTGCTTTAACGACAGGCGTTTTTTCGGGGCCGCCGTCTGTTGCTTTTCCTTATTTTTCATTTCTTTCATCCGTCCTCACCTACCTTACCACCTTATAGGACAAGCCCTCCAGGGCTATGCCGTCACATGTTACGGATTTTTCATTATAGTTCACATAGACCTTCACCCCGTTGTCGTAGGTCACAACCGCCACATTGTCTGCGGTTTTTTCCCGGTCTGCAATCACCGCGCCCGCCGTCTGCTCACTGACGGCCTTTAACTGATTGTAATAGTCTATAATTTCGTTTTTGTATACGCTGTAGCGGGACGTATACAGGTCGGAGGAATTGGTATAGAGCAAATCCACCGGATCCTCCCAGGTCAGGTAGAAGGAAGGGCAGATCCCCGTCTCCACCAGCCGTAAAAAGTACTCTCTCTTGTTGGCCTCAAAATTGGTATAATCCGCATACATGGGCAGCACGCCCTTTAGGGCGATGGACAAAAACGGCACTTCCTCATCCGTGAAAATATAGCTGGAGGTACCCACCGGCATGCCCACGATACTGTCTGTCATGTCCCAATAGCAGGAAAGCGGCTCTTCCATCGCCAGGGAAAAATCGGCGGACGCTTCTTCAAGCGCCTGGGTAAAGGCCTGCAGGTTTTCGCTGCGGTTATACTGCTTCCCATTATAATTGTAGCTGTAAAGGTGGTTTGTCACACCCGTGAGGGCCAGACGGTTCACCCCTTTCTTTTGGTAAGAGGACAGGCTTTCCTTGAGTTTTTTCACCGCCTGCGCAGAGGTCTGGAAGTGAAAATTCTCGTAAATCTCCTTGTAGGTGTTTTCCTTATACACGCTCTCGTCCAGTTTCTTGATCACGTTGAAGGTGGTGTTGACCGTATCCGGGTTGGCCCGCAGCGCATCCTGATACAGATACAGTTCAATCCCCTCCGCCTCGGCTTCTTTGAGCAGCTTCGTCAAGTCGCCCGTACCGCCGATTTTGGAATCCGCCTTGTATTTGGAAATGGGCATGCTCCAGATGCCGCCGTCCTGCCAGCCTTTATAGACGGAGAAAATGTCGGTCACGCCCTCCGCCTTTAAATCAGCGTAAATATCCCGGACATGATCCACCGTGGTCATCACCACCGGTTTTTTGAAAATCATGCCGTTTTCCCGGTCCGTTCCCAGAAAGTCCAGCCGGATCCGAAACGGCTCCTGCTTCGCTTTTAGCTGTCCCAGCAGGTATTCCCGGTATTTGACAGCCAGTCCCGCATAATCCGCTTCTTCCCCGCCGGTAAACACGTAACGCATGCGGATGTCGCACTGCGCCCGCTTCTGCTCCTGCAGCTGTACCGCGGAGGTTCCCTCTTTGCTCATCAGCTGCTTGTAAATGCGCCGCAGGGTAAACCGGGGCGCCACCCAGTTATAATTGGTGATTGCGCCGTTGGGGTAAGCGGCAATTCTTGCATCCTCCGCCCCCTCCTCGATAATGCCAAGCATGGCAAAGGCCGAATCCGTATGCACCATGCCAAACACCGGGGCCAGTACCGGCTCCGCATCGTTCACCGTCTGGTATTCCTCCCAGAATAGGGACAGCACATAGCTTTCATCCACACCGGCGTTGTCGCCCCAGACCTTTAGGGTCAGCGGGGAAGTAAAGCGCCCGTCGTTGTCCTCCAAGTAAATCAGCGCGCCGTTGCCGTCGGGCATGAGCATGTAGCCCTCCCGCTCGCTGGAATAGGTATACCCCAGAAAAGGATAGACGAAAATATTGCCGATCGTAACCTTCTCCTGTTCCTCCACGATGGAATCGTTGGGGATTTCCACCACGATGCCGTCCTCCTCAAGGGTAACCAAAAGGGTGAAGGAAATCTGGTATTTGGTCAGGTTCACCTCCGCCATAAAGCCATCGCCGTTCTTCGTCACCGCAATGTCCGCCTGCGCGGAAAGCAGATCCGTCCGTTCCTCGTTCACATCGTTCAAAATATCAAAACAGATACCGGACTGGATAAAATTCTCCCAGGTCGTATTGAGTGTCCCGTCGCTTTCCTGCACGGTGGACTCCATGATCGCGCCGGTCTTTTTGTCCCGGATGATCAAAGACAGGGTGGGCTCATACAGGTAAAGGGCCAACGCATCATTTTCCGCCACCAGGTCATGGCCTTTGATACTCTTTGCATTTTCCTTTACGATGGCTTCCTCCAGCGCTTTTTCCTTGTCCGCCACAGAAACCGTGACGTTTGCCACTTCCCCGCCTACAGCAGGCGCAGCCACTTCACCGTTCGTATCCGCCGCTCCGCCGCTTTCCCCGGACGCTTCCCCTTCCTGTCCGGCTTGTGTCTCTGCAGGCGCCTCCGCCGCAAAGGCCTGCGCCGGGCCAAGCAGCAGGGCGGCCGACAGGCAGGCGGCCATTGATTTTGTTAAAAAAGCCCGTAACGTTTTATTTGCCAATTCGATACACCACCTCTCCTGCCACTGCCGCGATAAATTCCACAATCTGCCTGAACAGCACGTAGATAATGAAAGCCAAAAGCGCCAGAATCAAAACCGTGAAGGCTGTCAGGAAAATGATCTTGAAGGTTTCCTTTACCGTGTAGTTGTTCACTTCCTTGATGGTCATAAAGATCAGGATGACCGTCCATGCCCCGATGAAAATCTGACCGAACTGAATCAGGAACACTTCGTTGTAGGTGATCACATTGCTGATCAGGATGCAGAGCGGCTCAAACAAAATGTAAGGCGTCAACGCAAAGGCGAATCCGCAAAACAGGCGTTTGAAGCTGCCTTCGCCGTCATTGATGGTACACATCAGGTAATTACATGCCGTCAAAACCACAAACACACCGATGATGGAAAGCGCATCGTTGAAAATTGTATACCGGCCTTCCCGCACATTGCGCAGCAAGAAGCCGCAGTAGTACTTGTTGATGATGAAAATCACCGTGGTCAGCACCAGCAGCGTCCCCGCCGTCAGCCAGGAGCTCTTGCCCTCATAGCGCAGGCCGTAAGCCCCGTCCACCGGATGCTTCATGTAGTAGGCCATATATTTGAGCCGCTGCCAGTAACCGCTGTTTCTGGGTTTTTCGGTTGCCCGGATCACCGGATCAAAAATCCCTTTCTTCCTGTGGGCATACTTCAAAAGCTGGATGGCAATCACGATCAGCACAAGGATCCCCGCCGCGCCGATCAGATTGTTGCGCAGCCACGTGTTGCGCACCTCCCAGAACGCGTCCGAATAGACGGAAAACGCTTTGGAAACCCTGGCATACTTTAGCGCCTGCTCATAATTTTCCTCCTGCAGATACGAACGGCTCATCGCCTCGTTGGCGTAGTCGAAAAGGCTGTTCATCTCCAGCACTTCCTCCAACGGCTCCTTGCTCTCGGTGTAACGGCCGTTCTCATAGAGGTTTAGCGCCCTGTGCAAAAGGTTGGTGAACTCCGTCGCCGCAAATACCTGCACCTGCGCCGCGTCGGAATCCAGAATGTAAATATTGTCCTGCATATCCACGTCGATGGCTTCCACCTTCTTGGACAGGCCGATGCGGAACCGTCCGTCGTCACGCCCGCCAAACACGAACAGCAGATCGCCCTCGGAATTGTACTCGTAGATGTAGCCGTCGGAGGACGCCACATACACATTGTCATGGTTGCCCACACTGATGGCCGCTTCCTTGCCGTCATAGGCGTCCGGCTCAATCAGGTTTGCGCCTGCAATATTCAATTTTTTTAAACTGGTCTGTCCCTCTCCGGGCGTCACCGTATAAATCAGCCCCTGCTTATCGATCGCCACATTCACCGGCGTGGAGGGCAGGTTGGAGACCATCTTGGCCAGCTGCGCGTCGGTGAAAACCGCTTCCTGCACCATGCGGAGCAGGGTGACGGAGGCATAGTTGGTGCCAAAATACCCCAAAAAGGTACCGCCTTCCGTGGGCGTCAGCTGCACCAGTCCGTTGGAATTGCCCTCACAGACAATGTACATGTCGCCGCCTGCGTTGACCACGATTTTGATGGGCTTGAAATCGCCGCTGCCGTAAAGGGGATGGTCGGGTTTTTCATAGACCGCCGACACATTTCCGGCACTGTCAAACACCACCACCCTGCCGGCATGATCCGCCACATAAACTTCCTTTTTGTCCGTCACGAATACGCCGTAGGGCTCCGTCAGTTCCCCCTCCCCGATGGTTTTTACATACTCCCCCTCCAGGGTGGATACATAAACCACACCGGCTCCCGCGTCCGCGATATAGACATACCCGTCCTCGGTGATCTTCAAATCATAAGGACGCACCAGGGAATGCTCCCCAATCTTGCTGAATGTTGTTTTCGGCGTATAGGCAGTCTGGGTCTCCGTCACATACCCGTACCCGTCGATGGTATAGGTTTTGTAGGGAACCGCCGCCCGCGCCTGCATGGCAGGCTGTACCAGAAGAATCACGGAAAGAACAGCCAGCAAATAAGTTTTCCACTTTTTCATGCTCTTTCCCCCCTTATTTGATGCCGGAATGCGCCATCGTGTTCATGATGCTCTTCTGGCAGAAAATAAACATCACCAGATTCGGCACAAACATGATCAGCGTCGCCGCCGCCGCAATTCCCTGCCCGGCCACGGTGTTGTTCGCGTTGGCCAGCGTATTCATATAGAAGGCAAGGGTGCGCAGGCCGTCCTCGTTCATGTACAGATTGGAACTTTCCACGTTGGCCCACACCTGCTGGAACGCCAGAATCGCGGAAGTCGCAATCGCAGGCTTTACCATGGGCAGGATGATCTTTCGGTATACCACCAAATCCGTCGCGCCGTCCATGTAAGCCGCGTCGATAAGCGCATCCGGAATCTGGTCGATGAACTGCTTGACCAAAAACAGGCTCACCGGCATGGCCAAAAGCGGCAGGATGTGCGCCAGGTAATTGTTCGTCATCCCCAGCGCGTTGATCACCAGGTAACGGGGAATCATCACCGCCACAGGCACGAACATCAGGGCCATGTTATTGACCTCCATCAGGGCTTCTTTACCCTTAAATTTCAGCTTGGAAAGGGCAAAGCCCGCCGAGGTGGACAAAACGATGGACAAAACCACGTCCGAAAGCGTCACCACCAGGGAGTTGAACACGTAGCGGCTCATCGGGATCCCCGACGTCTGCGATGCCTTCATCAGTCCCCGGAAGTTATCCAGCGTCGGCCTCGTGACAAAAAACCGGGGCGGGAACGCGAAAAGCTCATCCATGGGCTTGAACGCATGGCAGAAAATGAAGATGATCGGCAGCAGCATGAGCACTGCCAGGGGCGATACTGCCAAAATCAGCTTGATCTGACCTTTTTCAAATTTTTTGGGATTGATACTGCTCCCTTTATATCCAGCCATTCCTCCATCCCCTTTCTCAGTCTTTTTAGATCGGAAGAGCGTCGTGT
>CARDPF010000067.1 GCA_948960675.1 uncultured Eisenbergiella sp. | reverse complement strand
GCCCACATTGTAAGGGGCTGTCCTGCCGCTGCCACGCCTGCCGACGCACTGCCTGAGCCCATGTCTAAACGAAATGACATTGACCCGTGAATAACAACAGTTTAGCCTGTGGCTTCACTGTTACAAAAAATAACACATTTTTTCTTGCCATCTAGTATTGAAAACTATATAATGAAGAAAAGGAGATTTTAGCCATGACATTGGAAACAGATGATTTACTGCAAAGCATATTGAACAGTCTGGATCGTATCCATTACATCAAACCGGAAGATGTGCCGGACATTGAACTATACATGGATCAGGTGACTACCTTTATGGGCAGCCGCTTAAAAAGTGCGTCCCGCCATCCGGAGGAGGACAAAATCCTCACCAAAACCATGATCAACAACTATGCCAAAAACGACCTGCTGCCTCCTCCCATCCGGAAGAAATATACCAAGGAGCATATCCTGGTCCTGATTTTTATTTATTATTTCAAAGGATTCATGTCCATCAACGATATACAGGCCGTCCTAAAACCCATTACGGATAAATTCTTTTGTAAGGAGGAAGGGCTGAAGCTGGAAGCCGTCTATAACGAAGTATTCGGTTTGGAACGGGAAGAAGTGGAAGCGCTCAAGAAAGACATTGTTGAAAAATTCCATAAATCCCAAAACACCTTCGGAAGCGCACCGGAAGAGGACCGGGAGTTTTTGCAGCTTTTTTCCTTCATATGCCTGCTAAGCTTTGACGTTTATGTCAAAAAGCTGATCATCGAAAAACTCATCGACCAGTATCAGGAAAGCCTGCAGTCATGATGCAGCAGTAAAAATCAGGTGACAGTTCAGATAGGTCTGTCCTGTGACGGGCCGTTGTTACTATTCACGGCCAATGTCAGTTAGTTAAGCCATGGGCTTTGGGAGACATGCCAACGGCCTGCAAAAGGATCCGCCTTCCCCGCCCGTTGGCACGCCCCCCAAAACCCGTGGCTTAACTAAGTGACATTGCCCATGAATAGTAACGGGCCGTTATCTGGATCTTAAATTTTTTCAAATTAGGGCTTGATTCTTTTTTATAAAGTGGTATAATGAACAAGTCAGCAAACGGAAGCATAGCTCAGCTGGGATGAGCGTTCGCCTCACACGCGAGAGGTCATGGGTTCGAGCCCCATTGCTTCCATCATGGATATTTACATATCTTGTTTCGGGCTCGTAGCTTAGATGGGAAAGCGCTGCGTTCGCATCGCAGAGACCGAGGGTTCGAATCCCTTCGGGTCCATAAAACCCCCAGACTTTTAAAAAGGTCTGGGGGTTTTTATTCGCTTTGGATTGGCCCTATCCTTCCAACTACTATGAAAGTTCCAAAACCTACAAGCAGGACTGCGCGCTATGCGCAAAATCTGCCAGCCAGTTACAATCGCCATGTGCAACCAGAAAAGGCACGTACTTTTTTCCGGCTGCACATGGCAAAGAGGACTCATCATTTTGTCAAATTCCTGTAATGCACCAAAGAGCCATGGTTAAACTACAGCCCTCAATCCAGCTTTAAAATCAACTCCAGCATACGCTTTGCGCATACCCGAATTTCTTCCTCCGTGATCCTTCCCTCCTCACAGTCTTTGTAAAGCCGCTCAGGATATCCGCATCCCATCTTCACGTCGTTTCCGGCCTTAATCTCCAGATATTGTTCCCCGTGGTTCCACCAATCGGTCGTCACAATCCCGTCAAATCCCCATTCGTTACGCAAAATGTCCGTGAGCAGTTCCCGGTTCTCCGAAACACGCCGACCATTCAAAATATTATAGGACGACATCACCGTCCAGGGATCCGCCTCTTTCACGGCAATTTCAAATCCTTTGAGGTAAATCTCCCGCAGCGCCCGCTCGGAAACCCTGGAATCGCTCTCAACACGTGCCGTTTCTTTATTGTTACAGCAAAAATGCTTTACACAAGCTGCCACATGACGCGACTGGATTCCCCTCACCATGGCCGCCCCCATTTTTCCTGTCAAAAGGGGATCTTCCGAATAATATTCAAAGTTGCGCCCGCAAAGGGGACTTCTGTGGATATTCATCGCCGGAGCCAGCCAAACCCCCATGTTATTTTCCAAAACTTCATGGGCTCCCGCCCTTCCCACCTGCTCTACCAGTTCCTGATTCCAGGTGCAGGCCAGCTGTGTCGCGCAGGGAAACGCCGTTGTATACACCTGACATTCCGGCCGGATCCGCAAGCCTGCAGGACCGTCTGCGGTCATCACATTCGGCACGCCGTAGGGAGGAAGATTTCCAAACCCAAAGGTATTGGCCACACCGGTATTTGGCTGTCCACAGAGAAGTTCAATCACATCCTCCAGGGACAAAAGCCCCATAAACGCATCCAGATCCATGTTTCCTTCCGCCACTTCCCCAAATTGCGGCTTCACCGTAATTTTCCCCCAGGGCTTTCCGGGAATCTTCCGGCCGCACGCCCCTTGCGGAGGCGTCTTTTCGCTGTCATATTCGGAAATTTGCACTGCCGTCCCATCCGTGTCAAGTACTTCCCATGTTCCGTCCGCGCACAAACGCTTTTCCAACATATTGGGGGCGCATTTTTCCGAAAGCTGCCGGATCACCTCGTCCTGCTTTTGCTCATGCCCTACCGCAACCTTCTCCACATCCCACACACTGGTTCCCAGCCAGAAAAAATAGATTCCTTTTTCCAACACATATGCCGACTTACACACCTTCCCGCAGTCATCATAAGAGGCCATGCTTTCCTTCGGAACGAAAAGGGACAAAACCTGACTCTCCCCGGGACACAAAAGCCTTGTTTTTGCGTATGCCTTTAATTCCTTTGCCGGTTTACCGAGCCTGCCCTGCGGAGCGCTCATATAAAGCTGCAGCACCTCCTTTCCCGGACAGCCCCCGATATTGGTCACTTCCGCAATCACTTCCAGCCCTTTTTGCGTCATTTCACAGTGCTTTTGCGCCACTGTAAACTTTGTATAAGAAAGTCCGAAACCGAACGGATAATTCACCCTTTTTGCAGCGCCGGGAACAGTCTCAAAATAGCGGTAGCCGACAAAAATGTCCTCCGTGTACTCCACATGCCAAAAGGAATCGTGAAAATTGGCGGAGGATGGATAATCCGCCAAGCTTTTCGCAAAGGTATCCGCCAACTTTCCGGAAGGAACCTCATCCCCCACCAAAAGATCTGCAGCCGCCAGCCCGCCTTCCATTCCGCCCTGCCATGCCATCAACACCGACTGTATCCTCTCATCTGTGGCAAACCAGGAGGAATCCACCATGCCGCCCACGTTCATGACTACTATCACGTGCGTAAAATTTTCTTTTACCAGTTCCACCATTTTTTGTTCCGCATCGGATAGATAAAAATCCCCCCGCTCAAATAGTTTGCGGGATCTCTCCACAAGGATGCGCCCCCGTTCGGACTGAAACGGCGGATCCCCCACACCCTCCGGTCCCACCGTGCGGTCCCAGTTTTCCCCCGAAAACCGGCAAATCGTGACAATGGCCGTATCCGTAAATCTTTTCGCGCCTTTCAGCAGCTTTTCCGGAATCTGCGTTTCCTCCGTCATCCCCGGCACGACACCTTGCGCATACTGCTTTTGGACTTCCCCAGCGTAGTATTCTGCCAAAGGCTCATAGAGCGAAATTTTACCTTCCGCCTCCTTGATACGCAGCCCGTCAATCAGATTATGCCTGTACTCTGTTGTCACATCCCCACTTCCGCCGCCGCCCTTTACATAGTCCACACATGCCTTTCCAAACACCGCCACCCGCTTTCCCGCTGCCATCGGAAGCACGTTTTGTTCGTTTTTCAAAAGCACCATTCCTTCCGCTGCCGCCCTGCGCGAAAGTTCGATATGTTCCCTTGCGCCCGTCACTCTCTTTTGGTCCTCTCCCAGAGGAAGAACAGGCTGGTAAAAATACCGGTTCCAGTTTTTCATCTCGTTTCCTCCTTCATCAAATCACTCCGATATGTCTGTGCATATTGCGCCCCAAGGCGAAGCGCTTCATACATGCTGACTTCGCTCACCCTGTTCGTACCGGCGATATCAAAAGCGGTTCCGTGATCCACCGATGTACGGATATAGGGCATGCCGACGGTCACGGAAATCGTCCTTTCAAAATCCACCATCTTCGTCGCAATATGTCCCTGGTCGTGATAGAGGGAAATCACCGCGTCATACTTTCCTTGCAGCGCCAGATAAAACACCGAATCCGCCCCGACGGGTCCTTCCACCTCTATACCATCCCTTCTCGCGCGCGCAATGGCAGGCGCAATCTCATTGACCTCTTCCCATCCAAACAGCCCGTGCTCTCCGCTGTGGGGGTTGAGTCCCGCCACCGCGATTCTGGGATGTTCAATTCCAAGGCTTTTCATGCCCGCCCTGCACCTGCGGATATACCGGTATACATTCTCCTGCGTCACATAGCGGATGGCGTCTGCCAAGGAAAGATGTCTGCTCAGGAAAAAAACCCGCAGCCCCCGCACCTCAAACATCGTCATGGGGTCCTCTGCGCCAAGCAGTCCCCCTATAATTTCCGTATGCCCGATATAAGGAACCTTTGCCGCGCGCAGCGCTTCTTTATTAATGGTGGTCGTCACAATGGCATCCGCCAGCTTTTCCTGCAAAAGCCTCACGGACTCCGCAATAAATTCAAACGCCGCCCTGCCGGCCTCTGCCTGCACCCTTCCGAACACGATATGATCCGTATCTATGTTATGCAAATCCACCAGATCAATGGTTCCGTATTGATACCTGGCTTCTTGTGTCCGTTTTGGACAATGCAGCGCCGCACGTATCCCCGTAATCTCCAGCGCACGTTCCAACGCCCTCTTCTCCCCCACTACCAGCGGCCTGCACCAGTCGTAAACCTCCCTGTGCGCCAAAGCTTTCACCACAATCTCGGGACCCACACCCGCAATATCGCCAATCGGTACCGTCAAAATCGGCCTGTCTTTTTCTCTCATGTCCGTTTTCCTTTCTGATCAAATGTTCTTTTATGTTTATTATAGTTCTTTTTTCGTTCTTTTTCAATACTTATTTGTTTCTTTGTGTTATTATATGTTTTGTTCTCCAAAAAACTTTCACTTTTTGGAAAAATATGTTATACTAAATTTATTAAGGACGCAGAATAAGGAACAAAAAACTATGTTTAAAGAAAAAAGAGCAGAACAAATTTTTCAGACAATTCAAGACCATGGCGGCGCATCTGTGGAAGAATTGGCGCACCAGTTTCAGGTTTCTACCATGACCATCCGCCGTGACCTTACCTTTCTGGAAAAAGCGGGATTGATCAACCGGACACATGGCGGCGCAATCCCGTCTGATTTCCTGCCCTCAGAGGAACTTTACGCGACCAAACAAACACAAAATTATGCCGTAAAGCAGCAAATTGCGCAGAGGACAGCGCTCCTGCTCAATACCCTGCCCCATTTGAACAGCATTTTTTTGGATGCGGGAACCACTACCTATCAGATTGCCCTCCTGATCAAACAGCAGTTCAAGGAACTGTCCATTTTTACAAACGATCTCAAAATCGCTTCCGAATTGTTCGACTCCTCCCACACCGTATTTATCTGCGGCGGCCGTATCCAGAAAGAGACCGGCTGTGTGGTTGGTCAGCAGAGCGACGCTTTTGTCAAAAGCCTCAACATTGATGTCTGTATTTTGGGTGTACAGTCCATCAACAGCCGTTTGTTCCTCTCCACCCCGTCCGAAGAAAAAGCAATTAACAAGCAGAAGATTCTTTCTGTTTCCTCCATCAGAATCCTTGCCTGCGACCAAAGCAAATTTAACCATAATGGCATTTTTACCATCGCGCCGGTGACGGACTTTGACTATGTAATCACCAATTATGCCTTTCCCGATGAAAATGTTATCCTGCTGGAGCGAAGCCGGACTTGCGTACTTCCCGTTTAAAGCAGCCTTTTGCCATGCGAAGAGATGGCTTTCCATTTGCCCGGCAAAAGGCTGCCGACAGATCGGAATACTTCGTCCGCAAAACCCCATATACCCGGATCTTTCGGACGAAATGTTCCTGTCTGACCCGACAGCCTTTTTATATACCCATAATCCTGCTCCGGATTTCCTTACCGGATATCGTATACGCTTCTGATCCTGAGCCGGTCCGGATTCCCGCTTTCGATCTTTACCCGTTTCGTGCCCGCATTCATGTCAAAATAATTGTCGGAAAGAATCAAATCCTCCTTCTCATTCAGAATTTCCACACTTTTTGCATATGCCCTTGCGGTGACCACAATCTCGTCTTTGTCCACATACAAGGTAAGTTTTGGATCTTCATAACGAAAATACTTCGGATAAGAAAAGTTTACGCTTCCGCAGGAAATCACGATGCCGTCCTTTTCCAGTTCATAGCTGACATAATGGGAGCGGATATCCGCCTCCGGAAATTCGATTTTTTCCAACCATACACTGCCCAGTGCCGGAACCGATATATCCTGCCGCCCTTCCTGCAAAATCTCCGCCCGGGGATTGCGCAATGCCCAGCGCACCGTCACCGATTCCCCGCACAGCGTCTCGTTTGCCACATTCAGCCGGATGGATTTTTCAAACTCATCAAAATGCTGCTCGTTAAACACGGTTTTGGTTCCCATCATTCCTTTTTCCTCGCAGGAAATCATCAGGGGCGCATAAAACCGTTTTGCATAATAATGCAGCGCCTTGAGACGTCCGCAGTAGTCCACAGAAGACCAGGAGGCCACCGGCCAGCAATCGTTCAACTGCCAGTATAGGCTTCCCATACACCGTCCCCGGTTTCTGCGGAAATGTTCCACCGCATAGCGGACGGCATCCGCCTGCAGAAGCTGGGACGCATACAGCAGGATCTCAAAGCTTCCCGGATACCGGTAAGTCTGCTGCATATAGTTCATAATCTTTCCGTTTGCTTTTCCATTTCTCTGGTGCTTCTCCATCACATAGCCGAAAATGTTGAAATCCGACGGGTCGTCCGTAATCGTCTCCAGCGTCCTGACAGAGGGAAACGACTGGAAACCATATTCGGAAAGGAAACGGAAATAATGATTTCTGTATTCACAAAAAGGTTTATCCCCATGCCATACTTGCCAATAGTGGACATCCCCGCGTTCCTCATCGGAGGGGTTATCCAGGCTTCCGCCTGAAGAAGGGCTGGAGGGCCAGTAAAAGGTCTGCGGATCATATTTTTGCACCGTTTCCGGAAGGATGCGCTCAAAAATCAGGCAGTAATCCCGCACCTCTCTGTGCTTTGTCAGCCAGTATGCTTTTGTGGCAACACCGATTTCAATTTCATTGTTGCCGCACCACAGTCCCAGACTTGCATGGTGGCGCAGTCTCTTAATATTATCCACAAATTCCGCCCGAATGTTTTCCTCAAAAGCTGTAGTCAGGTCATAGGCCGCACAGGCAAACATGAAATCCTGCCAAACCACCAGCCCCAGTTCGTCACAGCTATCATAGAACCAGTCCTCCGGATAATATCCTCCGCCCCACACGCGGATCGTGTTAAAATTTGCCCACTTTGCTTTTTCCAAAAGCCTCCGGGTCGTTCCCGGCGTCACCCTGGTAAGCAAATGATCCTCCGGGATGTAATTCGCTCCCATCGCAAAAATATCAATACCGTTAACGCGGATCGCAAAATTTTCCCCCCACTCAATCTGGGAACGGTCTACCGTCACGGTTCGCAGTCCGATTCTCCGGTTCCAGCAGTCCAAAACCCTCCCGTCCCCATACAATGTCACTTCGACCCGGTATAAATTTTGTTCCCCATATCCGTTGGGCCACCAAAGTGCCGGGTCAGCAATCCTGCATTCCTTAGGGCTGTCCCCAAAAATCCGAACACTCCCGTCCGGTGCCGTCAGCCGTACCTCATAGTACAATCCTGCCGCATGCATGTCCCATTTTTCTATTTCCACTTCAAACCCAAGCGCCACCCAGTCAGGTTTATGCTCCTGCGTCACATAAACGCTTTCAATTCTGGCCTTATCAATTCCCAAAAGCGTCACCGGACGGAACAGCCCCGCGTCGGGCAGATGAGCACCCCAGTCCCACCCGAACATACTGTGCGCTTTGCGCAGATTGACAAATCCCTCCAGCGCATGGGAACTTCCGTGGGTTTGGCTGACCTGATAAGCTTTTGCAATATACTTTGTAGGTGAATGAAACAAAATTCGCAGTTCGTTTTCCGCATCCTGCAGTTTTCCTGTCACATCATACTCCCAAGTACGGTGCATATTGTCCGGTGATCCCAACAGCGCCCCGTTCAGATAAATATCCGCTACCGTATCTACCCCTTCCAGACGAAGAAGCTGGCGGCAGCAGCCTGTCATTGTGGGTTCGCACGCAAAGGTGCGTACATATTCATAATCCTCGTCCATCCGCTTTAGCGCGTCGATTTCATTATCCTTAAAAAACGGATCCTCCATCTGTCCGTTGCGCAGTAAATCCGCATAGACGGATCCTGGCACCACTGCATCCCAAAAACCCCCTTCCCCTGCGCGCCGCATCCGCCATGCACCGTTTAAGCTTTGTCTTACCATCCTTGTTTTCCTTTCCCTGCCTTTTTGCAGGCAGCTTTACACCGTACTCAGATCCCATTCCTCGTAAATCTTGGGAACATCACTGATCAGACGTCTGGTATACGCCGCCTTGGGATGTAAAATACAGTCCTGAGCCGACCCGGACTCCACAAACCTTCCCCGCTCCATGATATAAACCTTATCAGAAATGTAATAGGCCAAACCGATGTCATGGGTGATGAAAATTACCGTCATTTTGACCTCATCCCGCAGTTTCAGCAGCATGTCCAAAATGGTGGATCTGGAACAGGCATCAATCATGGACGTGGGTTCGTCCGCTAACAGGATTTTAGGCTTTAATAAAAAAATCCTGGCAATCATCAGCCGCTGCATCTGACCTCCCGAAAGTTCAAAAGGATATTTATTGGTAAGCTCTTTAAATTCCAAATTGACAAACCGGCAGGCCTCCTCCATCATTTTAAATTTTTCTTCATAAGGCAGCTTCCCTTTATGGCGCATCCTGATACAGTCCAAAAGCACCGTGTCAATTTTGCCAAACATATTGTAAGAAGAAAACGGATCCTGAAAAATCGCCTGAATTCCTTTCCAGTACTCCCGCTTTTTTTTGGTGCTGCCAATATCCCTGCGCCTGCCCTGAAAAAAAATTTCGCCCTCCGTTACGCCTGTCAGACCCAGCAGCATTTTCGATAAGGTAGTTTTCCCGCTTCCCGACTCCCCGACAATCGAAACAATTTCCCCTTCCCTGAAATCAAAATCCACATGATCCACCGCAACCGTCTTTTTGTTTCCCATCCCAAATACCTTGGTAACGCCTTTTCCACGCAGACACTCCGCCCTGTTATCACCCATTTTGATACACCTCCCTGATCTTTCTTTCAGACATCAGGCACCGGTACATCCGCCCGTTTGGCATTTCGATGTCGGGAATCTCCATTCCCATGCATGCCGGCGCCGCATATTTGCACCGGGACGCAAACCGGCAGCCCGACGGTGGATGTTTTAAATTCGGGGGCGTTCCCGGTATTGCCGCAAGCTTTGTTTCCCGGACGCCTTCCTCCGGAACGATAATGGATCCCATCAGTCCTTTGGTATACGGATGCAGCGGATCAAATACCATTTCCTTTGCCGTTCCCCGCTCTATGATCTGTCCCGCATACATCACCATGATATCATCCGTCACATTATATAAAAGCGGAAGTTCATGGGTTATAAAAAGCATGCTTCTGATATATCCCTTTTCCATCAGATCCCGCATCATGCGGATGACCATTTTCTGGCTGGTAACGTCCAGCGCAGAGGAAGGTTCGTCCGCAATCAATACCTTGGGGGAAAGAATGGTGGAGATGGCAATAACCGTCCGCTGCTTCATGCCGCCGGACAACTCCACCGCATATTTTTCCAAAACCTCCTCCGGCAGCCCCAGAACCCCGAACCGCTCCCTTGCCAAATCATAAATATCCTTTTTTGCCATCTTCGGATCGTGGGCATGCAAAACATCCTCAATAAACCGGATCACCTTCCGGGTCGGGTTGAGGGCGTTCATGGCCGCCTGCGGGATATAAGCAATCTCCCTTCCAAGGATGTTTTTGCGGACTTCGTCCGGTTTCATGCCGGAAATATTTTTTCCGTCGATGACAATGTCGCCGCCGATATAGGAAAGCGGCGGAAAATAATACCCCATCAAAGACAATGCCAGCGTTGATTTCCCGCAGCCGGATTCCCCGGCCACCCCCAGGGACTTTCCCTCCTCAATTTGGAGGGAAACGCCGTCCACTGCGTATACATCCTCCTGCAGCCGGGTCACATACTTTGTTTTTAGATTTTTTACTGCAAGCATTACTTTTCCCATTGCAGCCCCTCCTAGTCCCTAAGTGTAGGATTGAATACCTGATCCAACCCCATATTCATCAGGCTCAGTGAAAATGAAATCATCGCAATCACAAAAACGACAGGGAAATATGCCCACCACGCGCCATTTAAATGCGCCGCATACATCGTCGCCCAATTCATCATCTGCCCCAGCGTGGCCGTGGACGTGGTAGACGGTCCAAGCCCCAGCATGGAAAGCTGCGCTTCCGCCAGAATTCCGGAAGAAATCTGCAAAATCAGCGCCATGACCACATAGGAAGCCACATAAGGAAGAATATCCGTCAGCACGATTCTGGGCATGCTGTGCCCGGACAGCCGGGAAAGATTCACGTGATCACGGTTCCGCAGGGAAATGACCTGGGAACGTACCGAACGGCAGGTCCATGTCCAGGAGGTAAATCCGATCACTACCGCAATCAGCGTCACCCCCCGCGCTGCCTGTCCGATAGAATATGTAATCAGAATCAGCATGACAAACGAAGGAATAACCGTAAACAGGTTGGCGATAAACATAATAAAATCATCCACCGCGCCTCCCACATAACCGGAAACAAGGCCAAGCGTCAGGCCGATCAGGGTCGCCACCACACCGGCAATCAGGCCGATCCGCAGGGATGTCCCAGTTGCCTGCACCAGTTCCGTCATCACATCACGCCCGAAATTGTCCGTTCCCAGCAGCAGGGTTCTTTGGTTGACCACATCTTTTACATTAATATATTGGCCGGAATTGACCGTAGCGGTTTCTTCCAGTTCCCCGTTTTCGTTTTCCTTTGCAAGAATCAGATCTACATCTTCGGCCAGGTTACGGATTTCCCCGTCCATCCGGGCAATCTGTCTCTTTTTTGTCGCAAGCAGACCCTCCTGTGCCGTTTGTGCGTCATACTTTTCCAGCCACAATTCCACCAGCCCTCCGTCGGCCGCCGCCTGGATTTCTTCCTCCGAAACGCCGCCAAAACGCACCAGCCAGTCCTGCATATCCGCCTTGTACGCATCGGTCAGGAGGCTGTCCGGATTCCCGTCTTTTACCGTAATGTTGAGCCGGTAGGACGGTGCATTTACCGAATCCTTGACGGACACATAGGTTCCAGGTTTAAAAAAGTTGCCCTGCCCCACCATCTCCAGCGGATCTGCAGTGACAAACAGCGGGTAAAGTACGGTAAACAAAAGCATTCCGCAAAAAATCACAAACCCGGCCACGAATTTAGGGGAATGAAAAATATTCTTTAAGGTATGTTTCACGACTGTCCCTCCCCTCAGTCCTGCTGTGCTGCTTTGATGCGCGGATCAATTATGCCATAAATAATCTCCACAAACAGGTTCGCAAAAAGCACCATAATGGTAATCATCAGCGTACACGCCGAAAGCAGCGGATAATCATTGCCTTTAATCGCCCTCATCATCGTTGTCCCAAGCCCCGGATAGCTGAAAATAATCTCGGATACCAGCGCGCCGCCCATCATGGTACCCAGCGACATCGCAAGACCGGTGATTTGGGGAAGCATCGCGTTGCGGAATACATATCCCACAATTTTACTGTCCTTAACCCCCAAAAAACGGCTGTATTTCACGTAATCCGCATTCAGTTCATAAATGGACATGGAACGCATGCCAATCGCCTGTCCCCCTATCGTGATAATCACTATTGACCAAAACGGAAGCTGGTAATGGGCAATCACGGATTTGACAAACGTCCAGCTAAAGGAGGGAATCAGGTCAAAGCCATAGGCTCCGCTTGTGGGCGCCCAGCCAAGCCGGATACCAAATATCGTCAGCATGATGACCGCCATGCCGAAAGCCGGAATTTTACTGATAAACAAAAATACCGGAAGCAGCACTTTGTCCGCCATCCCTTTCATATAAGCCGCAACGGCGCCCAGAAGGTTCCCCAAAAACCAGCCCAATAGAATGGCCGGAAGCTGCAGCGCCAGCGTCCATCCCATGGACGCTTTGATAATATCCGCAACGGGTCTTGGGTACTGTCCAAAAGACAGACCGAAATCCCCGCATAAAGCCGCTTTCGCCCATTTTACAAACTGCACCGGCATCGGCTCATTGACCCCGAATTTTTCCATATATTCATTATAAATCTTTTGGATTGCCTGTCCGTCCATCATACCGTCCGCCGCCTGACTGGCAATCGCAGCAACCGGATCGCCGGGCATCAGGCGTGGAAGTACAAAATTCAAAATAACGGCAAAAAATAATGTAAGCAAATACCAGAGAATTTTTCGGCTATAATATTTTTTATACCCTTTC
>CARDPF010000066.1 GCA_948960675.1 uncultured Eisenbergiella sp. | reverse complement strand
CTATGTGGACAGGATGTGGGAAAAGATCGGGGACAAATAGCAGGAATCGTTACCAGGGGCGGCTTTCGGGCCGCCAATGGTAACGCAAGGGGAGAGGAAAAAGGATGAGGATTGACGCGAAAGAATACCGCAGGGAGTGCTCCTGCGGCCAAAAACATGAGATGACGACGGATTTTTGTGTGGTGGAGAGCGGCTGTCTGGGAAAGCTGGACATCTATTTGGCGCAGGCAGGGCTGGACGGCTTTTGTACCGCTGTTTATGACGAGAATACTTACCGGGCCACAGAGGGTGTAAGACCTGCCGCAGACCAGGAAATTGTTTTGGATGCGCAAAACCTGCACGCCAACGAAAAGGCCGTCGCGCTTGTGCTGGAAAAGCTGTCGCAAAAGGCAGGGTATCTGCTTGCGGTGGGGGCGGGCACGGTGCACGACATTACCCGGTATTGTGCCTATGAGAGAAATCTTCCCTTTGTTTCCTGTCCCACGGCGGCCAGCGTGGACGGCTTTTGCTCTTCGGTGGCGGCCATGACCTGGAACGGCTGCAAAAAGACCATCGCCACCCGGGCGCCGAAGTTTGTGGCGGCGGATTTGGACGTTATTGCCCGTGCGCCCCTGTTTTTGGCCCGGTCAGGCTTTGGCGATATGGTGGGAAAATATGTGGCGTTATCGGACTGGAAAATTTCCGCCCTGCTGACGGGGGAGTATTACTGTAAGGAAATCAGTTCCATGATGGAGGAAGCGACAAATGCCGTGCTGGACAGCGCCAAGGGGATTGCACAGAAGGAGACGGCCGCTTTTGAAAAGCTGACCTATGGCCTGCTGCTGTCGGGACTGGCGATGCAGCTGATGGGCAATTCCCGCCCGGCATCGGGGGCGGAGCACCATATTTCCCACCTGATCGAGACGGCTCCTGCCAGTTTAGGCATTTCCACCGATGCCCTGCACGGGGAAAAGGTAGGGGTGGCGACCATTTTGGCCAGCGCCGAATACCACCGTCTGGCCGGAAAGAATCACATAGAATGGAAGGATTACCAAAAGCCGGGGGACGGTTTTTTGCTGGAAACTTTTGGGAAAGAGCTGGCCAAGGGGCTGATGGAGGAAAACCGGCAGGATTGCGCGCAGGGCATCACAAAGGAGACGATGGAGAGGCATTGGGAGGAGGTCCGCGCAGTGATCTTGGGGATTCCGGGGCCGGAAAAACTGCGGGATTTGTACCGGGTGATCGGGGCGAAGGCAGAACTTGCGGATCTGGGAATCGCAACACAAAAAGCGGGTCTTTTGTTGGATCTTTCCCCGGTTGCGCGCAACCGGCTGACGCTTATGCGGCTGCGCCGGATGATGGCAGGGTAATGGGCATTGACAGTGGCTGTGGCGGCAGGGCATGGCAAAGAAAGCAGGCGTATGGAAAACGGGAAAAAATTTTTGGAGGACGGCAGGGCCGTATTGGGAATCGAATTGGGTTCCACCCGGATCAAGGCGGTATTGATCGGCGGGGATTATAAGCCCCTTGCGATGGGAGAGCATGTCTGGGAGAACCGGCTGGAGGACGGCTATTGGACATACAGTCTGGACGCCGTCTGGGTAGGGATTCGGGACTGCTATCAGAAAGTGGCAGAAGAAGTGTTAAAAAAATACGGAATTACCCTCAAACGTCTTGGGGGAATCGGCGTATCGGCCATGATGCACGGTTACCTGCCCTTTGACGCGGAAGGAAATCTGCTGACGCCGTTTCGTACCTGGAGAAATACGACCGCTGCGCAGGCGGCGGAGGAACTTTCGGAATTGTTTTCTTTTAACATTCCGCCCCGTTGGAGTATTGCCCATTTGTATCAGGCAGTTTTGGACCGGGAGCCCCATGTGGAGAGGATTGCCTTTTTGACCACGCTGGAAGGATACGTGGTCTGGAAGCTTACCGGGGAGAAGGTGCTGGGAGCGGGAGAGGCATCCGGCATGTTTCCGCTGGAGGATGGGGGCAAAAAATACCATCCGGAAATGATGGAACGGTTTTGTAGCCTGGAGCGGGTGCAGGCATATCCGTGGAAGCTTCCGGAGATTTTGCCCAAGATCCTGACGGCAGGGGAGATAGCGGGCCTGCTGACCCGGGAAGGGGCGTGTCTTTTGGACGCAAGCGGGAACCTGGAAGCGGGCATTCCCTTTGCGCCGCCGGAAGGGGACGTGCAGACCGGTATGGTGGCCACCAATTCCGTTTTGGAGAGGACGGGGAATATATCTGCCGGTACTTCGATTTTTGCAACGGTGATTTTGGAGCATGGGCTCAAAAAGCCCCACCGTGAAATCGGCATTTTTGCCACGCCCACAGGCAGACCGGCGGCGATGGTGCACTGCTGTACCTGTTCGCCGGACATCAATGCCTGGCTTAGCCTGTTGGACGAATTTGCACAATGTATGGACATAAAAATCGGGAAAGACCGTCTCTATGGCGTTTTGTTCCAAAAAGCGTTGGAGGGGGACAGGGATTGCGGCGGTCTTTTAGCTTATAACTGCTATTCCGGGGAGCCGGTGATCGGACTGGAGGACGGCAGGCCACTGCTTGTCCGCAGGCCGGACGCCGCCTTTTCGCTGGCAAATTTCATGCGCGCAAACCTGTATGCCGCCCTGGCAGTCTTGCGGATCGGCTGTGAAATTTTGTTCCGGGAGGAAGCAGTCAGGGTGGACCGGCTGTACGGGCACGGCGGGCTGTTTAAGACGGCGGGCGTGATGCAGCGCCTTTTGGCGGCCGCCATGGGAGTTCCGGTTGCGGTCTTTCATACGGCGGGCGAAGGGGGGCCTTGGGGGATGGCGCTTTTAGCCGCTTATATGGCAGACCGGAGGGAAGGGGAAAGCCTGGAGGCATTTTTGGAACAGAGGGTTTTTCAAAATGCAGCGGGGAATGTGACGGAACCTGACAGGGAAGACGCAGAAGGCTTTGCCGCCTATATGGAAACCTATCAGGCGGCGCTTTGCCTGCAGGAGGCGGCGGTGCGCGTCCTGCCGCCAAAGGCGTAAGGGGCCGGGGGCCCGCCCATAGCTTTATATGGATTTTTGTGTAAGTTAGGCTAAAAAGCCATTTGTGACAGCTTTTCAACCGTGAATTAAGGGGGAAAAATGATTTTTTCGATAAAACAGGCGAAGAATGCAGCGCCCTTGTTTGCAGGGTGGCAGGAAACGATGATATGGTCCTGTCTGCAGGGGGTGATGGGGAATCTGTATGGGGATTCGTCGCAAAATCCGGTTTCGGCCATGGCGTGGCTGGGGGATTTTTGCTTTTTGGCCGGAAAGCCCGACAGGGAACTGGCTTTATTTTGGCCGAAGAAAGTGCAGAATTTTGTCATTATGGTTCCGCAGGATGCGGCATGGGAAAAGCTGTTGGAGTCCTGTTACCCCCAAAATGCCAGAAAAGTGACGCGGTATGCCACAAAGAAGGAGCCGGACGTTTTTGACCGGGAAAAGCTGCGGGCGATGGCGGGTGCAGTGCCCGGCGGTTATGTCTTGCAGGAAATGGGGGAAGCGTTGTTTTGGCAGTGCCAAAAAACGGCATGGTGCAAGGACTTGGTCTCCCAGTACGAAGACTTTGCGCGCTATCAAAAGTATGGACTGGGCGTGGTTTTGTTAAAGGATGGGGAACCTGTCAGCGGGGCTTCCTCTTACACCAGCTATGAGGGGGGCATCGAGGTTGAAATTGATACACGTAAGGATTGCAGGAGGCAGGGATTTGCCAAAATCTGCGGGGCAAAGCTGATTTTGGACTGTCTGGAGCGGGGATGGTATCCCGGCTGGGATGCGCAGAATCCCTGGTCGCTGGCGCTGGCACAAAAGCTGGGATATCATTTTGATCATGCCTATACGGCTTATGAGGTGGTAAGGGGCTGACCGGTCAGCTTTAAGAACAGGTCGGTGGCAAGACTGTCGCGGTGGATGGCGTATACATATTGGATAAAGCGGCTCTGGTCATAGGCGCAGAAGCCGTCGTATTGGGGAACGGGAAGACTTGCCAGTCTTGCGAGCAGAAAGCGGTTATCATCGTTCAACAGCCAGGCGACGGCGGTCACATCCCAGAGGACGCGGCTTATAGCGCATCCTTTTGCGTAAGCGGACACTTCGTCCTGTACGCGGCGCAGCAAAAAGTCGCACAGTGCGTTTTTGCCAGACAGATAGTGTTCCATTTCCGGCAGGGAGACGGCAAAGCCGCTGACGACGCCCTGACAGGGAAGCTGGACGATGGGGGCCCCGCTTTTGAATATGACCCTGGCGGCGGCCACATCCTGCATTAGGTTGAATTCTTTATTGTCATGGTAGTCCCTGCCATTGCCGCCAAGCCATATGACAACGATTTTGTCCGCGATTTCCGGGCGCAAAAGCAATGCGGAGGCGACGTTGGTGATGGCGCCTATGGCGACAATGTATAAAGGATTTTGGGCAGAGTAAGACATGGCCCTTTCCGCAAGGTTTTGGGCGGCCTGCGAATATACGGGGGTGTCCTCGGCAGGAAGGTAGGTTTCGGATCCTTTGTAGGTGACAGGGACAAACTCCTGCCTGCCGGTCAGGGCAAGGAGACGCAGCATTTCGGCATGGCTTTTTTCCATACCGTCCTTGGGCGATGTGGAATGGGAGTTAAAAAACGGGGCGGCATAGAGCGCCTTGAGACACAGCCTGTCCGAAGAGGCCAGCAGATAGGCGATGGCGAACTGGTCATCAATTTCGTTAAACGTGTCCGAATCAATTACTACGTCGACTTTGCCGGCGGGAACCTGTAGGTTTTTGAGATATTGGGCGGTCATGGCGTTCCTCCTTCTTTGGATAACGATGTGCATGAAATCTAAAATCATTATAAAGGGATGGAAACGTAAAGTCAATGAAGGCAAAGGCTTTGCCACGGAAATCAATTTTGCATAAGGGAAGCCGTCCCTGCCTCTCCCCTTATGCAAAATTGATTTCCGTGAGGCTTCGCAAGGCTATGGCTGAACCTGAGCTGTCACCGGATTTCCGTAATTCCCAAAAAGAATGGATTGTTTTTACCATAAAAAAGTGATATGATAACCCTGTATCGTATTTGCGGATGTGATTTTTGGCATCCGCGTCCAAAACAAAGGAGGATTTTATTATGAAAAAATGGTTCAGTGTTGCGCTGGCCGCCCTGATGACGGTATCTTTGGCGGCATGCGGCAGCAACCCGGCTCCGGCAGAGTCTGTTCCGGCTGCCACGCAGGAAGCAGCAGCCCCGGAGGAATCCGTTCCGGCCGAGGATGTGGCGGAATCTGCCCCGGCTGAGTCTGTCGCAGCTAATGCAGAGGGTGCGGCCCTCAAGATTGCCATCGTATCCAGCCCTTCGGGTGTGGACGACGGTTCCTTTAACGAGGACAACTACAACGGCATTTTAAGTTTTATCGAGAAGAACCCGGCCAGCACCGTGAATCCGGTCAAAGAGCCTACGGGTGATACGGCGGCGGCCGTACAGGCGGTAGCGGATATTGTGGCGGATTACGACGCGATTGTGTGCTGCGGCTTCCAGTTTGCGGGGATCGCGCAGGTGGCGCAGGACAACCCGGACGTGAAGTTTATTTTGGTGGACAGCTTCCCCTCCGATGCGGAAGGCAACGAAGTGGAAGTGGACAATATTTATGCGATGCAGTTTGCGGAGCAGGAGAGCGGATTTTTCGCAGGCATGGCGGCGGCGCTTGAGACTGCCAGCAACAAGGTGGCCAGTGTGCACGGAATTGCCTATCCCTCCAACGTCAACTATCAGTACGGCTTTGAGTGCGGTGTGAAATATATCAACGAGACAGAAGGTAAGTCCGTTGAGGTCGTAGAGATCGCATCCTATGCCGGTACGGACGTGACCAACGCCAACGTGGGCGGAAACTACGTAAACAGCTTCAGCGACGAAGCGACCGGTAAGGTGGTCGGCAACGCCCTGATCGGCGAGGGCTGCGACATTATCTTTGTGGCGGCGGGCGCTTCCGGCAACGGTGTGTTCACGGCAGCCAAAGAGGCGGACGGCGTAAAGGTGATCGGCTGTGACGTTGACCAGTATGACGACGGCGCCAACGGGGATGCGAATGTGGTGCTGACCAGCGGTTTAAAGGTAATGCATTCCAACGTGGAGAGGGTTCTGGGGGAAATCGCGGACGGTTCCTTTAAGGGGGCGAATGTGGTACTGACTGCAGAGACGGATTCCACCGGTTATGTGAGTGCGTCCGACAGGTGCCAGCTTTCTGCGGATACCATTGCAAAGATTGACGAAGCTTACGCGAAGGTGAAGAGCGGCGAGATTGTGCCTGCGGCCAATTTTAACGGCATCACCCCGGAAAGCTTTGAAGTGGCGAAATAAACTTATCAGACTCATCGTTACCGTTTGGCGGACTGCTATGCGATAGCCTGGGATCGGGAATTGGCCGGGGCTTTGCCCCGGCCTGTTCTTTTCGGATTGGCACAAAAGGAAGCGGTTTGGTTGCCGGAAACGTCCCGGATGGGACATGGTTTGCGGCGTAATAGTTCAGTCTTTGGCTAAACTGTTACGTAGATGAAGCCCCGCAAAATCGCGCACAAGGCACGATTTTAACTTCGCGGGGGTATGGCTGGGTTGTAACTTTGCGGCAATCCGAAAGGAACAGGCATGCTGCCGGATCAAGCGGCACGTAAAAGAGGAAGGGGGGAGCCATATGCCCGAATACGAATATATCGTGGAAATGCGCCATATCACAAAGCGCTTTCCGGGAATTGTCGCCAATGACGATGTGACGGTACAGATCAAAAAAGGCGAAATTTATGCGCTGCTGGGGGAAAACGGCGCAGGAAAATCCACACTGATGAGTATGCTGTTCGGCATGTATGAGCCGGATGAGGGGGAGATTTACATACGGGGGGAAAAGGTGCACATCGCCTCCCCAAACCATGCGACGAAGCTAAATATCGGCATGGTACACCAGCATTTTAAGCTGGTTGGCAATTATACGATTGCGGAAAACATCATTATGGGAATGGAGCCGGTGAAAAAGACGCTGGGGCTTTTTCAAACGGTGGATCTCAAAAAAGCAAACGAGGACATCCGCGCACTTTCCGTCAAATATGGGCTGGAGGTGGAACCTACGGATGTCATTGAGAACATTAACGTTTCCACCCAGCAGCGGGTGGAAATTTTGAAAATGCTCTACCGGGAGGCGGAGATTTTGATATTTGACGAGCCTACCGCCGTGCTTACCCCGCAGGAGATCGAATTTTTGCTGGAAATTATCCGGGGGCTTCGGGAAGGCGGCAAGACCGTAATTTTGATCACCCACAAGCTGGAGGAAATCAAGAAAGTGGCGGACCGCTGTGCCATTTTGAACAGGGGAAAGCTGGTGGATGTGTTGGATGTGGCGGCTACCAGCACCAAAAAGATGGCGAATCTCATGGTAGGCAGGGAGGTCAGTTTCCAGACCAGGAAAGAGGAAGCCAAATTCGGAAAAGTCGTTTTGGACGTGCAGAACCTTACCGTGAAGAACAGGGATCATTTTGATGTGGTAAAGCAGGTTTCGTTTCAGGTGCATGCGGGGGAGATTTTTGCCATTGCAGGTGTTTCGGGGAACGGACAGGTGGAAATTGCGGATGCCGTGGCGGGGCTTTTGGATGCGGCGCAGGGACGCATCGTTTTAAACGGCAGGGATATTACCCATGAACCGATCCGGCAAAGGACGCTGGAGGGAATCGCCTATATTCCGGAGGACCGGCAAAACTACGGCTTGGTAATGGATTTTACCCTTTCGGAAAACTTAGGACTGCGCAAATATTTTAGGGAGCCTTTTTCCAAAAAAGGAATCTTGGACCAGAAGGAGTTTGACGCCTATGCGGACAGGCTCATAGAAGCGTACGATATCAGGAGCGGGCAGAAAGGACGCACCGTCGTGCGTTCCATGAGCGGCGGCAACCAGCAGAAGGCCATTATCGGCAGGGAGATCGAGCAGGACTGCCCCCTTTTAATCTTTGTGCAGCCTACCCGGGGACTGGATATCGGGGCCATTGAAAGCATTCACCGGCAGATGATCGGGGAGAGGGATAAGGGAAAGGCCGTGCTGCTCATTTCCCTGGAACTGGACGAGATCATGGACTGTGCGGACACCATCGGCGTCATTTATAACGGGCAGATACAGAAAATTGCCGATGCAAAGACGCTGACCGCCAATGAAGTCGGGGAATTTATGATGGGGGTAAAACAGCATGCATAAGAAGAAAAACGGATTGCGGCAGGGAATCGCAAAGGTTTTTGGAAATCCCGGGCACCAGAATATTACCATTCCGGTTTTTACAATTTTGGTTGCCCTGCTGGTGGGCGGCGCGATACTATTGGCGCTGGGGAAAAATCCGCTGGGCGCCTATTATAACCTTTTGCAGGGCTGCGGGTTTGCGCCAAAGGCATCCTATGCAGGGCATAAAAGCATTCTGACGGATTTTATGAACTTTTTAAGCTATCTGACCCCGATGATTTTTGCGGCGCTGGCGTTTGCGGTATCCATGCGCTCCGGCCTTTTTAACATCGGGATATCGGGACAAATGCTGGCGGCGGGGTTTTTTGCCACGGTGACGGTGGGTTACAGCACGCTTCCCGCGGTAGCGGCCAAGCCCCTGGCGGTGTTGGTGGGCATTGTGGCCGGTGCGGCGGTGGGGGGCCTGATCGGGTTTTTGAAATACCGGTTTAATATCAATGAAGTGGTCTCCTCCATTATGCTCAATTACATTTTGCAGTATGTGTGCAGCTTTTTCATCAATACGTATTTTGTGGATGCCGTTTCCAGACAGTCCAGGGCGGTTTCAGCGGCTTCCCGGCTGACGCTGGTGGACACGGTGGTGGGGGATTTGAAGATGGATATCCCGCTGGGTATTCTGCTGGCCCTCCTTTCGGTGGCAGCGGTGAAATTTCTGTTGGACCGGACGAAGCTGGGATATGAGATGAAGGCGGTGGGTTTTTCGGGAAGCGCCTCCCAATACGCAGGGATACGCGTGGGGAAAAACATTGTACTGACCATGCTGATTTCCGGCGCGCTGGCCGGATTGGCGGGCGTTACCTATTATCTGGGGTATTTTGGCTCCATCCGGCCCCGTGCCCTGTGCGATACGGGGTTTGATGCGATTGCGGTCTGCCTGCTTGGAAACTGCAATCCTGTGGGGATTATTTTTTCTTCCGTGCTGATTACGCTTATCGATAAGGGAAGTACCTACATGAGTTCGACGGCGGGTGTGCAGGCGGAGATTTCGGACGTGATCACGGGGGTGATACTGCTGTTTTCCGCATGTACCGCATATATCAAATACCGGGTGGCCAGACTTTTGGACAGGGGGAAAACCTCTCAGGTTTAAGGGCCCGCTAAAGTGGGCGGACGGGAGAGAGTTGTAGCTGTGCAGCAGGACGGCGCAGAAATGGAGTAAAATATGAATACTTTGATTATCGACGGTTTGGCTTTTGCCCTCCCTTTGTTCATTATGGCGATCGGTGGGATTTATTCGGAAAAAAGCGGAATCACCAATCTGGCGATTGAGGGACTGCAGGGGTTCGGCGCGTTTACCGGCGCGCTGGCTGCGGTATTGATTGCGGGAAATTTTGCCGGGAATTCGGGGGTTCCCTTTTTCGTTGCGATGTTGTTTTCCGTGATCGGCGGCATGATTTTTTCGCTCATCCATGCGCTTTTGTGTATCCGTTTCCGTGCCAACATGGTCATTTCGGGTGTGGTCATCAACATTTTGGCCATGGCCCTGACCAGCTTTTTGACAAAACAGATCAATGCGACGGTGTTTGGCGCGGCCTCCGACAAATTTGTGCTGGGGGTTTCCGCCCGGATTACGGTGCCGGGGCTGTCTGCGATTCCCGTGCTGGGCGCGGTATTTACCAATCTGTATCCTTTCGAGATTGTCATTGTGGCGGTGGCGTGGATAGCCTGGTTTGTGATGTATAAGACGAAGTTCGGCCTGCACCTGCGCGCCTGCGGGGATAATCCCCATGCAGTGGATGCGGCGGGTATTTCGGTGGGGAAGGTGCGGCTGGTGGCGGTGATGGTCTCCGGGGCCCTCTCCGGGCTGGGGGGAATCTGCTTTGCCTATTCCATTTCCGCGAATTTTTCCGGTGCGATTTATGTGGGCTATGGGTATCTGGCCATTGCTGCGCTGATATTCGGAAACTGGCAGATTCTGCCTACGCTGGGAGCATGCCTATTGTTTGGTTTTGCGCGTTCCGGCGGTTACAGTCTGGTACAGGTACTGGCCATGCCTTCCAGTTACCAGGATTTGGTCATGATTCTGCCCTATGTGCTGACGTTGTTTTTGCTGGTCTTTTTCTCCAAGCATAACCGTGCTCCACGGGCGCTTGGGGTCATTTATGACAAGGGGGCGAGGTAGCAGTCTTAAAACAGAACTTTCCGGTGCCGGGACTTGTGGCTGTAGTGCTTTAGGCAGCCGGAAAGCGGTCTGTGAGGAGGGCAGGCGTATGGATTATGCAGGAGGACTTTTGGAACAGGGCAGCGAAAGCAGTTTGGCGATAAATAGCCGTGAACCGTACAATGGTGTACAGAGTGTTCAGAATTTGGAGGCCGTCATTAACGAGGGCCTGCGGGTCGCCCTGTTGGAGGAGACTCCCGATCAGTCGCTGGAGGTATTGCTGGAGCATTTGGGAAAAGCGCTGGACGGGGAACGGACTTATATATTTGAGCAAAACAGGTTCGGCGGCGATGACAACACTTATGAGTGGGTAGCCGATGGGGTGGAGCCGCAAAAAGAGAATCTTCAAAATGTTCCGGCTAAGGTATGTGCAAGCTGGTATCAAAATTTCCGTATTGGCAGGCATATTGTTATTGAGGATCTGCAGGATATCCGGGAGACGGAACCGCTGCAATACGAGAATTTGAAACAGCAGAATATTCATTCCCTTGTGGTAGTGCCCCTATATGACGGCAAAAAGATTATCGGGTTTTACGGTGTGGACAATCCGCCGGTGAAGATGTTGGAGTATGCGTCGAATATGCTCCAGACTGCGGCCTATTTTATCGTGTCCTCCCTGAAACGGCGCAATCTGGTCCGCGAACTGCAAAAGCAAAGTTACAATGTGCTCCATGCCCTCAGCGTGGACTATCTGGGTATCTATCAGGTGAATTTTGATACTGGGGAATGCGAGGTATACAGGGACGGCGGACAAACGGGCATGGATTGGGCCGCTAATTTTGCGGATGGCTACCAGACGGCTATGGAACGTTATATTTCCGGGTATGTGGTTTTGAGGGATCAGGAGCGGCTCCGTGCCGTGACGAAAAAGGACTATGTACTGGAACAGCTTAGGACAAAAAAGAAGTTTTCTGCCCGGTATCAGGTCAAAGACAGTTCTTTTGGGCTAAAGCATCTGGAGCTTCACTTTTCCGCTACGGAGAAAACGGAGGAAACCCATTGCGCGATTTTTGCCCAGCGGGATGTCAACGCCGTGGTAGAGCAGGAAGAAAAGTACAAGCTGGAGGCGAGGCAGAGCCTGGAGGATATTCTGGAGGGGGCCAGAACCGGCATCTGGACAATTGAACTGGAGGAGGGCTGCCGGCCAAGGATGTATGCGGACAGGACCATGCGGATTTTGCTGGGCGTGCCGGAAGGGATTGCGCCGGAGGAATGCTATCTTTCGTGGTTTAACAATATTGATCCGGACTATGTGGAGATGGTACAGGAGGCGGTGCGGGAAATATTGGAAACCGGGCGCTCCGAAGTCATTTACCCCTGGAACCATCCAAAACTAGGGAAAATTTATGTCCGCTGCGGTGGTGTACCGGACAGAACCTTTAAAAAGCCAGGCGCCTGTCTGAACGGATACCATCAGGATATTACGGAAACCATGATGACGAGAAAGAAACAGGAGCAGTCCATCATGGAGTTGTTGGAGAAAGTGAGACAGGCGAACTCGGCAAAAAGCGAATTCCTTTCCCGCATGTCCCATGATCTGCGTACGCCTATCAACGGAATCCTGGGAATGCTGTCAATCTTGGAAAAGAGCCAGGGGGATATTTGGCGGCAGCAGGAATGTCAAAAGAAAATCCGGGTGTCAGCGGAGCATCTGTTGTCGTTGGTGAACGATGTTTTGCTGGTCAGCAAGTTGGAGAGCGGGAGACCGGCGGCGGTGGAGGAGCCGTTTGACATGCATGATACGTTGGAAGACTGTATCACGATTCTTTCCCCCCAGGCGGAGGAGGGAAAAATCCGGCTGGAACTGGAGGAGGCGGATTTGAGGCATAAAAGGGTGATCGGGAATCCGCTGCATTTAAAGCAAATCCTGATGAATGTTATCGACAACGCCCTTAAATATAACCGTCCTTATGGTTTTGTTTCCGTGCAGGTAGAGGAGACCGCCTGCCGGGAGAAAACGGCAGATTACAGGTTTGTAATCCGGGATAACGGAATCGGTATCGGGGAGGATTTTAAAAAGCACATTTTCGAGCCGTTTACCCAGGAGCACCAAGGCGCGAGAACCAATTATAACGGCATCGGACTTGGGATGTCCATCGTGAAGAAACTGGTGGATCAGATGAAGGGAACCGTCACGGTGGACAGCGAGATCGGCAAGGGGAGTGTGGTGCGAATTCCCTGGGAGAGAGCTGCTCGGTCAGCACATAGCCCTCCATGGCCTCGATATTGGCCAGCCCCATGCAGGAATTCACCTCCGGCAGGCGCTCCATTTCCCGCAGTGCCTGCCCCTCC
>CARDPF010000065.1 GCA_948960675.1 uncultured Eisenbergiella sp. | reverse complement strand
GCCATGCATTGGGCGGGGGAGTGCTTTTGCTTTTTGGGCAGGCGGCCCTGCAGGTATTGCGCGCAGACCAACGCCAAATATACGAAAGACAGGCAGACGGCTGTGACGGGGAGGCTGGCTTTTGCAACCATGCCGTTGACGAGACCGGCGGCTAAGAAAAGAGCCGCTGTAGCTTTGGCCTTGAAAAAACGTTCCAGCGCCGCCTGCATCAAAAATGCGCCCAAAGTGAGAAGGCTTGTCCGCATAAGGCCGTCGAAAACCGCCGTTTTCGGAAGGCTTGGAGTCTGTCCAAGAATACGGGAAAAGCAGTCTGCAAAAAGGAGGACAGCTTTTGCAGGCCCCAAAAGGGTAAGGACAGACGCAAAAAGGGAAAGAAGGGTGGCGGCGCCGATGATACAGCCCTTTTTCCCGGCGCACTGTATACAGATGAGCAGCAAAAGCGAAAAGGCGCAGGCCAGCGGGCAGAGTGCGGCGGGGATATCAAGGGGCCGGGCGCTTGCAAAAAGGGACAAAAGGATACCGGCAAGCAGGGCGGTATTGCACCATTGATACATGCGCGTGGATGAAATCATAAAAGTCCCTCCAATGGAGCTTGCGTGGGAACGGTGACGATACGCCGCCGTTCGTTTGCGGACAGATTCGGAAAGTCTGCTTTTTGATCCGTCACCAGATAAACCACGATACCAAAACCGGCCCGGATAAGACGTTCGGTCAGTGCAAAAAATTCGTTTTCCGGTTGGTGCAGGATAAAAAGGAAAACGCTGCAGCCTGTGCCTTGGAGGCGGCTTTCAAACTGTGACAGGGCTTTTTGTGGCGCCCTTTCTTCCCCGAAGGTAATGTGGGAGCAAAATTGGTAAAAGGGCTCGAAATCCTGTGGCGAACGCACACAAAATTCCGTCATTTCCGACTGCAGGCAGTGGGTGGAAAAGCCTATGCCCCGTCCTGCCAGAAAGCCTCCCACAGCCAGAAGCACTTCCAGCATTTTATTTTCCACAGGCAGAAATTCCTGCTGCTTTTGGCTAAACCGGCGGGTATCCAAAAAAATGGCTAAACCGTGCTTTTCTTCCCCGGTGCGGTTGCGCACGATCAGCTTTTGGGCTTTTGCGCTGGCCCGCCAGTGGAGGAGACGGATATCGTCGCCGGGCATATACTCCCGGACATCAGGTGCGGGAACGGCATCATGGGCGGGGGATTCCCGCAGCAAATAGTCTGCAAGGCTGTTCAGGGTTTTGGAACTGTGCAGGCGGACGCACCGGGGGGAGACCAGCGCCTTGATAGCCCCGGGATTTTTATAGCGCAGGGAAAAAAGGCCGAAAAAATCCGTAGCCACGATTTCTTTCACACCCACCTCGTATTCCCCGCGGTATTTGCAGACCAGATTGGTGTGCCAGACAAACCTGTCGCCGGGCAAAAGCTGGTATTCGATGCCTTCCGGCATGTCTTCCACATAAGAAAAGGAAGAAAACATTTTTACGCGGATCCCCACAAATGCAAAGCGGTCTTCATTTTGCAGCACAAAAAAATAAGGGACGGGCTGTCCGCTCACGCAGCTGCGGCTTTCCAACTGTTGGTAAAGTTTAAAGCGCAGGACGACCGTGAGCAGGTATACAAAGGATAGCGGGCCGATCAGGGTGACGGCCCAGAAAAAGCGGTAGCTGACAGGATTGCCTAAAAAGCTGATGGCGGCAAGGGAGGCGAGCCATAATCCCGCCAAAATAAATCTGCGTATTTTCATGGGGAAAGCCTTTTCCTAAGTAGGGATTTTTGCGGACAAAACCAACCGGCGCAGTGTACGGGCGGCGTCCTCTCCCCGGATTTTTGCGTCGGGTGTCAAAACCAGTCTGTGCAGCAGCACATCCATGGCCATTTCCTGAATGTCGTCCGGTTTTACGTAATCCCGGTTTTGCAGGTATGCCAGGGCCTGGGAAGCACGCAGGAGCGCAAGCAGTGCCCGGGGGCTTGCGCCCAGCGCGAATCCGGGCTCTTTGCGGGTGGAGGAGACGATTCCCGCCGCATATTCCACAATGTTGTCTTTGACGGTTATGGTTTTGACATTTTGCCTTGCGAGCAGGATATCTGCCGCCGGGCAGACGGCGGGGGCGGCATGGTGCAGGCTGCCGTCCAAAAAGAGGCGGGCCACTTTCAGTTCGTCCGCTTTTGCGGGATATCCGGGACGCAGGCGCATCATGAAACGGTCCATCTGGGCCTCCGGAAGCGGATAGGTTCCGAGAAATTCTACCGGATTTTGGGTGGCAATGACAAAGAAGGGCTCCGGAAGCGGGTAAGAAGTGTCGTCCACAGTGACCTGGTTTTCGGCCATGGCTTCCAAAAGGCTTGCCTGTGTTTTGGGCGAGGTACGGTTGATTTCGTCTGCCAGAAGGATTTGATGCATCACCGCGCCGGGACGGTACCCCAATTCCCCCGTTTTCATGTCGTAAACGGCCGTGCCGGTGACATCCTGCGGCATGGTATCGGGCGTAAACTGGATGCGGCCAAAGGAGGCATCCATGCTTTGGGAAAGAACTCTGGCCAGGGTGGTTTTTCCCACGCCGGGCACATCTTCCAATAGCACGTGTCCTCCGGATAACAGGCAAATGACTACATTTCGGATGGTCTCTTCTTTTCCTATGACGAAACGGTTCAGGTTTTGCAGCAGAAGCAGTATATTGTCTTTTTCATCCATAAATCATCCGGCTCCTTTGTGATCCATTCATAAAAGCAGCATTTGTCTACGTCCAAACTTACCATTATTATACCATGTTCTTGCAAAAACCACAATTGGCGTAACGGCCTCCTACATAATTACAATTGAAACCGCCCTTAAAGCAGGGTATAATAAAAGCTACCGGGACGGGTTATCCGTTCCTGGGTTAAGAATGTGGAGGGGGATTGCACATGACTAAAATCAAGGGAATCATTGCGGCGATGCAGACAGCCATGCATGAGGACGGCAGCATCAATGAAGGGGAACTGCGCCGTCAGATCAACCGTCAGATCGGCGCAGGGGTGGATGGGGTTTTCTGTATGGGGACAAACGGGGAGTTTTTTGTTCTGTCTGCGCAGGAAAAAATCCGGATCATGGAGATTTTTGTGGAGGAGGTAAAAGGGCGTGTCCCCGTATATGCCGGAACCGGATGCATCGGTACGCAGGAGACCGTTGATTTGTCCAGAAAGGCCGGGGAAATCGGGGTGGATGTTCTTTCCGTGATCACGCCCTACTTTGCTGCGATCAGTCAGGAAGAATTATACCGGCACTATGCGGCGGTAGCTGAAGCGGTGAACCTGCCGGTGGTGATGTACAATATACCGTCCAGAACCGGAGTGTCGCTGGCGCCAAAAACCGTCTCCAGGCTGGCAAAAGACTTTCCAAACATGGTAGGTGTGAAGGATTCCAGCGGTGATATAGGTAACATCCGGCAATATATCCGGGAAACGCAAGGGTTGGATTTTGCGGTTTTGTGCGGCCATGATCCTTTGATTTTGGAGACGCTTATAGCCGGCGGAAGGGGTGGCATCACGGCGATCGCCAATATCCTGCCGACGGTTCTGGTGGATATTTACCAAAACTATTTGAAGGGCGATATGGAAAGGGCCCGGGAAGCGCAGAATGCCATCGGCAAAATGTGTGATTGCGTCAAGTACGGCAATCCCAATACGGTATTGAAATATGCCGCCAATTTAATCGGACAGCCGGTCGGGCCCTGCCGGAAACCGTTTGACATTTTGCCGCAGGAAGCGGTGGAAGGCATCCGTAAAACGATTGATACCTACTATGCAGACTATAAAAATATATGAGGGGAAAAGCGTCAGACGTGAAGATCATAGGAGTTACCATGGGCGATCCGGCGGGTATCGGCCCTGAAATTACGGCGAAGGCAATGGCGGATCCGGCGGTTTATGAAAGATGCCGGCCGCTGGTCATAGGGGATGCCCGGGTAATGGAGGAAGCGCTCAAAATTACCGGACTTTCCCAAAAGCTGCGTATCCGAAAAGTCGGCAAGGTAGAAGAAGCGCTTTTTGTATACGGAACCATGGATGTTTATGATATGGATATTATACAGACCGGGCAGCTGAGACGGGGGCAGGTATCCGCCATGGCGGGAAACGCAGCTTTTCAATACGTGAAAAAGGTCATTGAACTGGCCATGGAAAAAAAGATTGATGCCACCGTCACCAACGCGTTAAATAAGGAAGCCATGAATCTGGCGGGACATCGTTTTTCCGGACATACCGAGATTTATGCGGCCTATACCGGTATCTCAAAATATGCGATGATGCTGGCCTGCGAAAATCTGCGGGTGGTGCATGTTTCTACCCATGTTTCCCTGCGGGAGGCGTGCGAAAGGGTGAAAAAAGACAGGGTGCTTGAGGTAATCCGTATGGCCGATCAGGCCTGCAGGCAGCTTGGAATCGCGCGGCCCAAAATCGGTGTGGCAGGTTTAAATCCCCACAGCGGTGAAAACGGGATGTTTGGCAGGGAGGAGATAGAGGAAATTGCACCTGCCATTAGGGCCGCAGGAGCGGAAGGTATTTTGGTGGACGGGCCGGTTCCTGCGGATACCGTATTTTCCAAAGCGAGGGGCGGCTGGTACGATATTGTGGTGGCGATGTATCATGACCAGGGTCATATTCCGTTGAAGACGGTGGGATTTGTGTATAACCGGCAGGAAAAGAAATGGGATGCCGTGGCGGGAGTAAATATCACCCTTGGCCTGCCGATCATCCGCACCTCGGTGGATCACGGAACCGCGTTCGATCAGGCGGGGACAGGGCTTGCCAGCGAACAAAGCCTGCGCAACGCGATGGATTATGCCATTCGTATGGCTGGCTGGCAGCCTGCATAAGGCAGGGGCAGGATTTTTCCGGCATATACTTAAGCTTTTGGCGGCTCTTTGACAAGCAGATCCCACAGGTGTGCTTTTTCAAAAATGGCAGCTGCGCTTTTGCTGGCAAGGACGTTACTGCATACGTGTAAATGGTAACCGGGTATTTGCAGGGAACAAAAGGTTTTTCCGATCGCACTGTCTGTGACATCGAAGGATGCAAGGGGCGTGGATAGCCCCGTTCCCAGCATTTTCAAATAAGCCTCCTTTTTGGTCCATAATTCGTAAAAGGCGGCTATTTTTTCTTGGCTTTTTTCAAAGTACGCCTGTTCTTTGGGGGCAAAATAGCGCCGGACGACAGCGGCGTTTAACCCTGCCTCCTTTTGGATATCCACGCCCACGGCAGCATGGCCGCAGGCAAAGGCGACGGCCCATCCGGAATGGGAGACGGAAAAACCGTAGTCCGGATAGTCGGTTAGGAAAGGCTTCCCAAAAGCGTTATAGGAAAAGGAAAGGGCACAGTCGGGAATGCCCAGAAACCGGCAGGATTCTTGCCGGATCAAAAGCCCTGCTGCCAGGGAGGCGATTTTGTCCCGGTCGGACCGGTATTTTTGGATTTGTTCCTGCCGCTTTTGGGATACCAGGGATACGAATTGCCCAAGGTCATGGAACTGGGTTTTTTCGTCTATTAGAACATATTTTACATAAATATTCATGCCGCTCCTTTTGGAATCATGAAGAGCAATCCGTGGTTTTTCGCCTGCAAAATACATTTCCATGGCTTGGGACGTAGTGTGGACCGGTATTTTATCGGCCGACGGGTAAACTTTGGGAAATTATACTGCAAATGACAAACGAAAGCAAGCAAAACAGTTACTGGCATCACGGTAAACGCATGGACACCAGATCATGCGTTTGCCGTATTACCGACACACGGAGATCAATTTTGCGGGAGGGGCGGGCCATAGGCGGCTTTCCTGCGTGACATTGGCCGTGAATTGTAACAAAAACGTAACACATGTTTTCCTATAGAAGAAGATGAGGTTGGCAATCCGGTGTAGTTTTGCTAAAATATAGGTATTATAAAGGGAAAGGAGAAAAGTTTTCATGAAGAAGGAGTCGGTAGGGGCGTAGCGGCGGCTATGCGAAAAGGGATTGCCTGTATAGCGGCTGCGTATCCTAAAGAAAAACATTAGGAGGGCATATATGGGCTATGTTAGGGCAGAAGATGTTCTGCCGGAGGATGTACTGCAGCTGGTACAAGAGTACGTGGACGGGGAACTGCTCTATGTTCCGAGGAAAGGGGAAAAACGCATCTGGGGCTCGGGGACGGATACCCGTGCCGGGTTAAAGGCCAGAAACGAAAAGATATATGCGGAATACCTTTCCGGGACAGCGGCGCAGGAACTGGCGGCACGTTATTGTTTATCGGTAAAGAGCATACAAAGAATCGTACGGAGTTTAAGGCGTTAAGGAGGATTATTTTGTGAAAAATTATAAATATAAGGAATCGGTCCGCTAGCCGGGAGGCTGGTGTGATGCGAAAAATCGCCTCCTCCCATAGGGGTATCAAAAAAGGAACCTGTCAGGAGGAAAGAAAGCGTGAATAGAGAAAATAAAAAAAGATCTTTTGAGAAAGGATATTACAAAAATCATGCCTGCACGGACACGTTTACCTGTAAGGTATGCGGGAGAACGGTAGTCTGGCAGGGGGCGGGAAGCGACCACCGCAATCACTGCCCGAATTGCCTGAGCAGTCTGCATGTGGACAATGAGCCTGGAGACCGGGGGTCGGACTGCGGAGGGTATATGGATCCGGTGGCCGTATGGGTGAAAAAAAATGGGGAGTGGGCGGTTATCCACCGCTGCAGGGTGTGCGGTAAGTTTGCCTCCAACCGCGTGGCGGCGGATGACAATCCGATGAAGCTGATGTCCATCGCCATGAAACCGTTGACGGCGCCGCCCTTTCCGGTGGAACGGATTGAGGAGATGACCCGCATGATGGGCGGGGAGGGAAGTACCGGCGCTTTTTGCGGCAACCCAAAATGAGAATACGGTGCTAAAAGAACGGCATAGCTGACAGGCTATGCCGTTTAGGGTTTTCATAGTAAACTGGCACGCCACTACGCATGAAAGCCGGTTGCTACGCGCTGGCGCGCTCCACAGCTGCCGCCGGTATGCGCAATCCGGGCTGCCGCCCTCGCGGCTTTACCGGCTTGCCCGCCCGATATCCGGGTGTCTGTGCAAGCAAGCTTGCCCATTCACACAGCCGCCGTCCGGGGCTTTCATAGTAAACTGGCATGCGCCATTGCTGGCACGCCACTACGCATGAAAGCCAGCTGCTCCGCGCTGGCGCGCTCCACAGCTGCCGCCGGTATGCGCAATCCGGGCTGCCGCCCTCCTTGCTTATACCGGCTTGCCCGCCCGATATCCGGGTGTCTGTGCAAGCAAGCTTGCCCATACACCCGGCTGCCGGTCGGGGCTTTCATAGTAAATGAGGAGTGCCCAGGGCCTTGCGGCACCTGGGCTATTATGAAAAAATTATCTGCAATCAAGTTTGTTTATCCCTTTAAAGGATAAATAGAGTATAACAAGCGATTATGAATAAAGTATGAACGTGTTGTTAAAACACGGTTAATTCGCATAAAAATATGAAAAAAGCATTTTAAAATTAGTGCAAAACAGACAAAATGTAATTTGGAACACCATATAACCGGCAAAGGAGGGAATGCTTCGTCTGGAATATCCAAGGCGGTTTTGGCATAGTAAACTGGCATGCGCCATTGTCGGCGCGCCACCACGCATGAAAGCCGGTTGCTACGCGCTGGCGCGGTCTACGCTCCGCTCCGGTCGGCGCCAAACGGGCGCCACTGGCACCCAGCGCCCCGCAACCGCCGCGGGTATGCGCAATCCGGGCTCTCGCCCTCGCGGCTTTACCGGCTTGCCCGGCCTGCAAAAGGCTCCGCCTTCCCCGCCCGTTGGCATATCTCCCAAAGCCCGTGGCTTAACTAAGTGACATTGTCCACTGAGGGTAGTAACGACTATTACCGGTTCCGGCGTCGAAAGCATGTTTTGGTATTGTAAGCGTAAAATTTTAATGTTAAAATAAAACGATAGGGATAAGCAAAGCGGTACTTTTGGAGGAGGTTGCGCGGCGCGCAGATAGGGGCAGGGATGGACGAGCACGAAATAAGGAAACGCAGGGGAACGAATACCCAGACGGATAATGACGGATATTTGTATGAAATGAGACAGGTGATCATGCGTAACGCCGAGACGTTGGATGTGATTCAGCGTTATACGGACAAAAGCGCCGTGGGTATGCAGAAGCTGGCGGAGCAGAGTCTGGACGGAATACAGCGGGTGACGGCGGAGAGTGCGGGAGGCCTGCGCAGGATTATTGAGACAGGGACAAGCAATATCACCCGGGCCGCCGAAGCGGGGGAATCCAATCTGGCGCTTGCGGTTCAGGAAGGGGTAGGCCGTATCGGGCAGCTGGCGGAGGAGTCCGCTTCCGGAATCAGCCGGTTATCCGAGGAGAGCGCCATGAGCGTGAAGCGGATTGTGCAGGATGGCCTGATACGGATGGAAACACTTGCGGCGACACAGGAGGATGCCGTCCAAAGACTGTCGCAGGAGTGCCAGACCGGTTTGCGCAGCTGCGTGCAGGAATGTGTGGCGCAGGTGAACGATTCTTACAGAAAAAACCAGGAATCCGCCGAAACGGTGGAGAAAATTGAAGCGGCGGTTCTTGCACACATGGAGGCCATAAAGGAACTGCTCAAACAGTCGGATGATTATACCCATAGAGAAAACGTCAAAGTTTACCGGAATGTACAGGCTGTGGTGGTGGAAGAAGTCGGAAAACAGATGGAGGCCATGAAGGCGCAGAATGCGGAATTGACGGAGCGGTATGAGATTTTGCAATATCAAAACAGGGGCCTGCGTCCTTTGGTAATGGTTACGCTGGCGGCGGCAGTGGTGAATATTGGGCTGATGGCTGCGCGGCTTTTGGGGTTGTTTTGATGGGCCGGGTGAACTGGCGTCCCGGCAATATGCTGTATCCGGTTCCGGCGGTATTGGTATCCGTAGCGGACAGGCAGGGGCGTCCCAATGTTTTTACGGCGGCCTGGGTGGGCACGGTGTGCAGCGATCCGCCCATGATATCCGTTTCCGTGCGTCCGGAGCGGTATTCCTATGCAGTTCTGGAGGAGACGGGGGAATTTGTGGTGAACCTTACCACAAAAAAACTGGCGTCTGCCACGGATTTTTGCGGGGTAAAGAGCGGACGGGACGTGGACAAGTTTGCATGTATGCATTTGACGGCTGTTGCGGCAAATGAGGTGAAAGCGCCCCTGATCGGGGAAAGCCCGGTCTGTCTGGAATGCCGGGTGGAACGGTCGCTTGCACTGGGCAGTCATACCATGTTTGTGGCGCGGGTGGTGTCGGTGAGTGTGGATGAAGCGTATCTGGACAGCAAAAACCGTTTTCATCTGGAATGGGCGGATCCCATTGTCTATGCACACGGTACGTATTTTGACCTTGGAAAGGCGATCGGAACTTTTGGATACAGTGTAGCGAAAACGAAAAATCATATGAAAACGAAAAAATGAGAAAAAAGATAAATATAATGCGGGCGGCGAAGGCTGCCTATCTGCTATCGACCAGCGTGATTTGTTTTTGCGCCCTCTTTTTTACCCCGTCGTTTCAGAAATTTACCCATACCGGTGACAACTATTTTACCGTGACGGTAAACGGTACCGAAGTGGGTTCCTGCGCGGATTTGGCCTCTGTGGATGAATTGGTCATGCGGGCCCGCAGGGAAATTGCGGCGGCCAGTGACGATATGGTTTATATTCCCGTGGACATTTCCGTTAAGGGGGAGGAGATGGTGTTCGGGCAGGTGGACGGAAAAAAGCAGCTTTTGTCAAATATCAAAGCGGTGCTTAAAGATAGCACAATCGAGACGCTCCGTCATGCCTATACGGTAAAAATCAATGACTATATGGTGAATTTAGGCAGCAGTAAGGACGTATTATCCCTTCTGCAGAAAGCAATTGACAAGTATGATTCGCACCGGGAGTATCAGGTGAGTCTGGTAGTCGATCCGGACAGGGAACTCAATGTGCTTACCACGTCCATTACCAAAAGGGACGGGGAAGTAAGGAGGGAGCATGCTGTCGGGGAAGGCGCCGGAGTGGATTCGTTTTTTGGGGAACTGTTTGAGGAAGTAGAACCGGATCTGGAAAAGAGCGGTTTTGCGGATTTGGATTACGGGATGGTGGACATTTCTTTTGGGGATACAGTGGAAGTGGTGGACGCCTATTTGATGGACAGTGAGATTACGCCGCTTGCAGAAGCGGTGTCGGAAGTGACCGCAGATCAGGAGAAGGAACAAATTTACGAGGTGCAGTCCGGCGATACGCTTTCCGAAATTGCGGAGGTAAAAGGGCTGTCGATTGCGGATTTGGTTGCCATTAATCCCACATTGGAAAGTGAGGATTCCATGATCCGTGCCGGGGATGAACTGATCATTACCGTGCCGGAGCCGTTGCTTTCCGTGGTGCATATGGAGCGGATTTATACCGAGGCCAGCTATGATGCCGATACGGTCTACGTGGACAATGACGGCTGGTATACCACCGATTCTGTCGTCCGCCAGCAGCCGTCTGCGGGTTTTAGGAAGGCGGCGGCCATGATCACCTACCGCAACGATGCGGAAGTCTCCCAGGAGATTGTAAAGGAGGAAGTGGTGGCGGAGGCGGTTCCAAAGATTGTGGAAAGGGGAACCAAAATCCCGCCTACTTATATCAAACCGATTTCCGGCGGACGGCTTTCCTCCGGCTATGGCGGACGGCGCGCACCCACAAAGGGGGCTTCCACCAACCACAAGGGCGTGGACTGGGCAACCCCGGTGGGTACGTCGGTGGTTGCGTCCTGCGGCGGCACGGTCACGAAGGCCGGCTGGGGCAGCGGGTATGGGTACGTGGTTTATATCCGGCATGAGGACGGCAGGGAAACCCGTTACGGGCATTTGAGTAAAGTGCTGGTCTCTGCGGGCCAGAAGGTGCGGCAGGGACAGAAAATTGCCCTGAGCGGAAATACGGGGCGCAGTACGGGCCCGCATCTGCATTTTGAAATCCGGATTAACGGCAGCGCGGTCAATCCCCTTTCCTATCTCCATTAAAGGAGGAGGGGGCGTTACTATTCAAGGGTCAGGAATGCGCATAAACTGCGCATTTTGTGAGAACATGATACGGGGGGGCCGCCAAACGGGTGTTTCGGTGAATTTTGCTATTTACAAATGTTGGGTAATATACTATAATCCATCAAAGATGGCAAATGGAAGGCGCTCGTCTCGATTTGCCATCTGCTTTATGACGGTAAAGTGTGTGTAAATTCTTTTTCGGATACGGGAATAAACCTTTAAAAATAGAAGATAATAGATAGCGCAGCTTTCAGGTAGTTCCTATAATATGCAGAGGTATGAATATGGAACAATACGCAATCAACGGCGGGAATCCGTTAGTTGGGGAAGTGGAGATCGGAGGGGCCAAAAATGCGGCGCTCCCCATTCTGGCTGCTTCTTTGATGACGGACGAGTCGGTTCTTATAGACAATATGCCGGATGTGAGGGATACCAACATCCTTTTGGAGGCCCTGCAGGGCATCGGTGTGCAGGTGGAACGGTTAGACAGGCATACGGTGAGAACCCATGGGGCATTTGTCAACAGCCTTGTGGTGGAAGGGGACTCCGTCAAAAAGATCAGGGGATCTTATTATTTTTTGGGCGCCCTTTTGGGCAAATACAGGGAAGCGACCGTCGTGCTTCCGGGAGGCTGTGATATTGGCTGCCGCGCCATCGACCAGCATATCAAGGGATTTAAGGCGCTGGGCGCGGAAGTTACCATCGCCCACGGGATGATTACGGCCAGAACACAGCATCTTGCCGGGAGCCATATCTATTTGGATGTGGCCAGTGTGGGGGCAACCATCAATATTATGATGGCTGCGGTATTGGCGGATGGCAGGACCATCATTGAGAATGCGGCCAAAGAACCCCATGTGGTTGACCTGGCCAATTTCCTGAACAGTATGGGCGCCAACATCAAAGGCGCCGGTACGGATGTGGTGCGTATCAGGGGTGTGGAAAAGCTGCACAGGACGGAGTATACCATCATTCCGGATCAAATCGAAGCGGGAACTTATATGTTTGCGGCGGCTGCCACCGGCGGGGATATTACGGTCAAAAACGTGATTCCCAAGCATTTGGAGTCCGTCAGCGCGAAGTTGACGGAAATCGGCTGCAGGGTACAGGAGGCGGACGATATCGTGCGTGTGGTGGCGGGGCCGCTGCACCATACGCATGTCAAGACGTTTTTTTATCCCGGTTTTCCCACGGACATGCAGCCGCAGATTGTGGTGACACTTGGATTGGCGCAGGGTACCAGTATCGTGACAGAGAGTGTTTTTGAGAACCGTTTCCGCTATGTGGAAGCGCTGGTTCGTATGGGTGCGAGCATCCGGGTGGAAGGCAACACGGCCATTATCGACGGCATCTCCCGCTATACGGGGGCCAGCATCAACGCCCCGGATTTGCGTGCCGGAGCGGCCCTTGTGATTGCGGCGCTTGCGGCGGAAGGGTTTTCCAGCGTGGATGATATCCGCTATATTGAGCGGGGCTATGAGGATTTCCATTTAAAACTCCAGAAATTGGGGGCGCAGATTGCCAAGGTGGATTCCGAGAGGGAACTGCAGAAGTTTAAACTCAAAATAAGCTAATTGTTCTTGACAAACATTGCTGTCTGGTGTATAGTGATGGCGTGGTTGATAAGAAAATTCAATATTGTTACTCTCTTATTCAGAGTGGTGGAGATACATAGGATCTGTGAAGCCACGGCAACCCCT
>CARDPF010000064.1 GCA_948960675.1 uncultured Eisenbergiella sp. | reverse complement strand
TGGCAAGCATCCGCCCCATCGCGTAGCGATTTTAATGGGCGGATGCCCAAACAGGGCACAAAACCGTTCAGACACATAAACGCACTGCCACCCAAAAAAGAAGCGGTACGGCCCTTTTTACGGAGCCATACCGCCTTTTTGCAAAGCAAAATTCAATTTTTTGCCAACCCTTACATCATGCCCATGCCGCCGGCGCCGCCTGCAGGCATGGCAGGAGTCTCTTCCTTGATGTTGGCAACAACGGACTCTGTGGTAAGCAGGGTGCTTGCAACGCTGGTAGCGTTCTGCAGGGCGCTTCTTGTCACCTTTGCAGGATCCAAAATACCCGCTTCGATCATGTCCACATATTCTTCCTTGAGGGCGTCGAAGCCTACTCCCGTCTTGGCTTCCTTCACCTTATTGATGATGACGGAGCCTTCCAGGCCGGCATTTGCCGCGATATAATACAGGGGGGATTCCAGCGCTTTCAGTACAATCTTTGCACCGGTCTTTTCATCGCCTTCCAGTTTCTCGGACAAAGCTTCCACTTCCTTGGCTGCGTGGATATATGCGGAACCGCCGCCTGCAATGATGCCTTCCTCCACGGCTGCACGGGTCGCTGCCAGCGCATCCTCCATGCGGAGTTTTGCTTCTTTCATCTCGGTCTCTGTCGCCGCTCCCACACGGATTACCGCTACGCCGCCTGCCAGCTTCGCAAGTCTCTCCTGCAGTTTTTCTTTATCGAAATCAGAGGTAGTTTCCTCAATCTGCATCTTGATCTGTCCGATCCTGGCCTGAATCGCACTGCTCTCACCCTCGCCGTCCACGATGATGGTGTTTTCTTTCTGGACTTTAACGGATTTTGCACGTCCCAGCATATCCATGGTGGTCTCTTTGAGTTCCAGTCCAAGGTCGGAACTGATCACCTGACCACCGGTCAGGATGGCGATATCCTCCAGCATGGCTTTCCTTCTGTCGCCATAGCCCGGAGCCTTAACCGCCACTACATTAAAGGTACCGCGCAGTTTGTTGACGATCAGGGTGGTCAATGCTTCCCCTTCCACGTCCTCCGCAATGATCAACAGCTTCGCGCCGGACTGTACCACCTGCTCCAAAAGCGGTAAAATCTCCTGGATATTGGAAATCTTCTTATCCGTGATCAGAATATAAGGGCTGTCCAGCGTGGCTTCCATCTTGTCCATATCGGTTGCCATATACGCGGAGATATAACCACGGTCAAACTGCATTCCTTCCACCAGATCCAGTTCCGTTTTCATGGTCTTGGACTCTTCGATGGTGATAACGCCGTCGTTGGAAACCTTCTCCATCGCATCCGCCACCATCTGGCCCACCTCGTCGCTGCCTGCGGAAATCGCCGCAACCCGCGCAATATGGTTTTTGCCGTTCACTTTCTGGCTCATCTTTGCAATGGCATCCACCGCACAGTCGGTTGCCTTCTGCATTCCTTTTCTCAAAATGATCGGGTTTGCGCCCGCCGCCAGATTGCTCATACCGGCATTGATCATCGCCTGTGCCAATACGGTTGCAGTGGTGGTTCCGTCACCTGCCACATCGTTGGTCTTGGTCGCAACCTCTTTGACCAGCTGTGCGCCCATGTTCTCAAACGCATCTTCCAGTTCGATCTCTTTTGCAATCGTCACACCGTCGTTGGTGATCAGCGGAGCGCCAAAGGATTTGTCCAACGCTACATTGCGTCCTTTGGGCCCCAAGGTTACTCTTACTGTATTTGCCAGCTGGTTTACACCGGATTCCAGCACTGCACGGGCATCTGCACCGTATTTAATTTCCTTTGCCATGATAAAATGACCTCCTTACTTTTTACCGTCCACAGCGCTTCCCGCCGTGGAAATGTGATTTACTGTGCCTCCTGCCGTCCGCAGGACTTAAGCTTCAATGATCGCCAGAATGTCGGACTGTTTCACCACGATGAACTCTTCTTCATCCAGCTTTACTTCCGTTCCCGAATACTTGGAGTAAATGACCTGATCCCCGGTCTTGACTTCCATCTTAACTTCCTTGCCGTCCACCACGCCGCCGGGGCCTACTGCAATCACCTCCGCCTGCTGGGGCTTCTCTTTGCTCTGTCCGGGAAGGACAATACCGGATTTGGTGGTTTCTTCCGCTACCAACTGCTTTAAAACAACTCTGTCGCCTAAAGGTACTAACTTCATAATCAATGCCTCCTTATATAAATTATCCGTTCTCCTTTGCCGTGTTGTTAGCACTCATTTCACTCGAGTGCTAAACACTATATGTATATTATGTTCCCGCAAGCCAATATGCAACACGATATACATTTCAATATCTCTTATTTTCTCATGTTTTTAAAAATTTTCTCCATTTATCTTTTATTTTCTCATTTGCATCTTGAAAATTCAATTTAATACTTTGTTTAGAAATTAGAAATCCGGAATGCCCCCTGCATTCCGGATCCTCCTATACCTGTTTAAACCCTGGACAAGTATTCACCCGTCCGTGTATCAATCTTAATGACATCCCCCTCATTCACAAACAGCGGAACATTCACCTGTGCGCCTGTCTCCACCGTTGCGGGCTTGTTCGCCCCTGTCGCGGTATCTCCTTTGAAGCCGGGTTCCGTCTCCGTCACCGTCAATTCCACGAACAGCGGCGGCTCCACGGCAAACACGCTGCCGTTATGGGAGCATATCCTGCAAACCTCGTTTTCCTTGACAAATTTCAGCGCATCACCGATGGAATCCGCATTCAGGGAAATCTGGTCATAGGTCTCTGTATCCATGAAGGTAAACAGTTCGCCGTCATTGTACAAATACTGCATGTCTTTCCTGTCAATACGGGCAGTGGGACACTTCTCTGTGGGACGGAAAGTCTTTTCCACTACACCGCCGTTCTTGATATTCTTTAACTTCGTCCTGACAAAAGCGGCGCCCTTGCCCGGCTTTACATGCTGAAATTCAATGATCTGATAAACGTTCCCTTCAAATTCAATCGTAACACCGTTCCTAAAATCACCTGCAGAAATCATACTAAGCCTTCCTCCTACTCAAAATTCGCCATATAAACCCTTTACAAGTGTATACTAAAAACCACCATTTTTCAACTACTTTTTTTATTTTCCCACGGAAATCGGTAGCAGTTTCGTAGCCAATGTCATTTGTCACGCCAATTCCAGTTCGAACCAGAAGGCCACGCCGTTTTCGTAGTTGATGACGCCGTATTCTTGGTTCATGGATTCCATGACGGCTTTGACGATGGAAAGCCCAACACCGCTTCCGCCGTATTCCCTGGTCCGCGCTTTGTCCACTTTATAAAATTTTTCCCACAAATGGGGCAGGGACTCCTGCGGAATCGGGGTTCCGGTATTAAAAACCAGAACGCGGGCATGCTGCATGCGCCTTTCGATCCGCACCTCAATCACCCTGTCCCCACCGCAATAATGCACCGCATTGGAAAAATAGTTGGTGAAAACCTCTTCCGTCTTAAATTCATCCCCCCAGACAAAAACCGGGGCTTTTTGTTCCATCTGCACCGTGATCCCGTTTTGCCTGGCCAAAAGTTCTGCAGACTGCAGGTAATTGCCAATCAGCGCCGTGATATCAAACCGTTCCATGGACACCACTTCGTTGCCGAATTCCAGCTGGTTTAACGTCAAGAGCTTTTTGACCATCTCGTTCATCCGGGATGCCTCGTCCACAATCACGTCACAGTAAAAGCTGCGGCTCTCTGCATCCTCCCCGACGCCCTCCTGCAATCCTTCCGCGTACCCCTGTATCAAGGCTATGGGCGTTTTAAGTTCGTGGGAGACATTTGCCAGAAACTCCTTGCGCATCTCGTCAATTTCGTTTTTTCTCTCGATATCCTTTTTCAACTCATTGTTGGCGGTTTTTAACTCCGAAATGGTGTGTTGCAGCGTCTCCGACAGCGTATTGATATTTTCCCCCAAAAGATCCACTTCGTTTTGCCCGTTCCCCCGGTAGCGCACGTCAAAATCCAACTGCGCCATCCGCCGGGAAATGTCTGTCAGCTGCAAAATCGGGGTGGTCACTTTTCCCGACACATACCAGATAATCAGTCCGCTGGCCACCGCCGCCAGCATTCCCACATACGCCAAAAAGCGGTTGGCGATCTGTACACTGTCCTGTATGCCCTCCAGCGCCGTACGGATAATAAAAAAGTCCCGGTTCTCCAAAATCCCCCAAACCTCAATGTATTCCATATGGGAACGGGGATCCTCCACACGCTGCATCACATATTGTTCCGTTTTCTCAATCTCGTCCGTCACCTCCGTGCGCATGAACACATGCTGTAAAAGTTGTAGCTTCATAAAATTGGAGTCGCTCTCGGAAGACTTTACGATCTTTAAATCCTCGTTCAAAACCAACATGGACAAATTATATTTCCCGCAATCCTGCTGCAGGCGCAGATTATATTCCTCGGAATCCATCTTTCCCTTCCGCGCCGCCTCCGACAGCTGCCCGTATACATCCAGCAGCACCGCCCTCTTATTGGAAATATAATACCTTTCCAAAAAAAATCCATTCAAAAACCAGCACAATAAAATTGTGCCGGTCATCAATCCGATAAAAATTGCCGCAAACTGTTTCCGGATGGAATGTTTCATGACTATGCCTCCAGCTTGTACCCCATTCCCCAAATGGTTTTGATCAGTTCCCCTTTGTCACCAAGCTTACTGCGCAGCTTCTTTACATGGGTATCAATCGTTCTGGCATCCCCGAAATAGTCATAGTTCCACACATTGTTGAGTATCTTCTCCCTGGACAGGGCAATTCCCTTATTCTCCATAAAATAAGCCAGCAGTTCAAATTCCTTATAGCTTAAATCCACGCTTTTGCCTTCAATCTCCACCATGTGCGCCGCCCGGTCCATGCGGATTCCCCCGACCTCAAGGATTTCCCCGTCCTCTGCGCCGCCCCGGCTTCTGCGCAGGATCGCCTCCACCCTCGCCACCAAAATCTTGGGGCTGAAAGGCTTTGAAATATATTCGTCCACGCCCAGTTCAAATCCCTGCAGTTCATCCCTCTCGTCGCTTCTGGCTGTCAGCATAATGATCGGCGTCTTGGAAAAGGAACGGATCTCCCTGCAGACCTGCCAGCCGTCCATCTTCGGCATCATCACATCCAAAATCACAAGGGAAATATCGCCGTTGGCAAAAAAAACATCCAAGGCCTCGCTGCCGTCCGCCGCCTCCAAAACCTCATAATTTTCCCGCTGCAAAAAGTCCCTGACCAGCTTGCGCATCCGGCCCTCGTCATCCACCACCAAAATCCTGCCTTTGTCCATGGTATCACACAACCTTTCTTCCCATCCAAGGGCATGTTTGAAAAATCCTTCCTGTCATCCGCACACCCGCACCTTATATGCATAGTATAGCGGATAAATATGTAAAAAATGTGACCGTTTCGGATTTTTTGCAACAGTTTAAGGCAAGGCTGAACCAATGTCATTTCGTTTCGCCTGGGCGCAGGCGGTACGTCGGCAGACGCGGCAGAACCACCCCCTTACGGTGCGGGCAGTTCTTACGCATGTATACATGCAAAACGGGGAATTTCACCAAAATGCCGTTCTAATCCAAACAGCCGGAAAACGCGTAAAACTCGCTGCGCTCAAACAGTCCGCGTTTTCCGGCTGGACTAAAACAGCGTTTTGGGAAATTCCACCGTTTGCATGCCACCATGCGTAAGGAACTGCCCGTACCGTAAGGGGGCGGTCCTGCCGCTGCCGCGCCTGCCGACGTACCGCCTGCGCCCAGGCGAAACGAAATGACATTGAAGGCTGAACCGTCACGCAGAATTTTTTCCTTATAGATGCGGCCGTTTCCCGTCCAGATACTCCTCCACACGGCGCATAACTTTGAAATAAGCCGGAAACAAAAACAGATCCGCCGCAATCCATGCCAGCGGGTTGGCAAAACATACCGCCAAAAAACCGAACATCGGTACAAGCAAAAAACCTGCCAGCGCCCGCGCTACCATTTCGCAGGCACCGGAGAAAATCGCAAGCCCGGAAAACCCGACGCCCTGAATTAAAAACCGCACGATATTCACAAAAGCAAGCGGAATATAAAAGGCCCCGTTCACCGTAAGCATAAGCGCTACATTGTCCAAAATCACCGTCTCTTTTGCATCCACAAAAAGCAGGGCCACATATTTTCCCGCAAAAAACAGCACCGCAAAAGCAAGAACGGCATAAACGCTTCCCATGATGTTTGCCTCTTTTAAGCCCTGACGAATCCGTTTAGGCTTCCCTGCCCCCATGTTCTGCCCGGCAAAAGTCGCCATGGTAGCGCCCAGCGCATCAAAGGGGCAGCAAAAAATCATGCTGATTTTTCCCGCAGCCGTCACGGAGGCTACCGCCACGCTTCCCAGTGTATTCACCGCACTCTGCAAAACGACGCTGCCGATGGCCGTTACCGAATACTGTAATCCCATGGGAACCCCCATGACCGTCAGCCGCAGCAAAAGACCGGGCTGTACTTTCGCTTCCCCTGGCTGCATCCGCAGAATTTCATACTTTCGAATCATATACACCAGACAGGCTGCCCCTGCAATTGCCTGAGATACGACGGTGGCAACCGCCGCCCCTGCCACTCCCATATGCAGCACGACGATGCAAAACAAATCCAGTCCAATATTGAGCACCGCCGACAGCGTCAAAAAGTATACCGGTGTCTTGGAATCCCCCATGGAACGGATGATCGCGGACGTAAGATTATATAGGATGGTGACCGGTATCCCCGCAAAGATAATCACTATGTATACATAGGAATCCTCAATAATGTCCGCAGGGGTTTTCATCCAGGTCAGAATGTGCCGGCACAAGGCCACCGTCAGCACCGTCAACACCACCGCAAACATGCCGCCCAGCCATGCGCTGTTAGCCACAAAACGCCGCAGGGAACTTTCATCCTTCGCCCCGAATTTCTGCGCAATGGGAATTGCAAAACCGCTGCATATCCCCATACAAAACCCGATAATCAAAAAATTGATGGAACCGGTGGCCCCCACTGCCGCAAGTTTGCCCACTCCCAAAAATTTTCCCACAATAACCGTATCCACCAGACTGTAAAACTGCTGAAATAAATTCCCCAAAAGCAGGGGAACTGCAAATCCGAGAATCAGCTTTCTCGGACTTCCCTGTGTCATATCCCTGACCATAAAAAATCCCCTTTCGCACGATCTGCGCAGCCAAAAAACCTGCAGCAGGCTGATGTGACACCAAACCTGCAACGGGCAGGACGCAACACATACCTGTCCAAACTGTTACGTATATACCACAAATCGCCTGAAAATGCAATGGTCATTTTTGTGCATTCATTGCGCAGACCTGCCTGAACCGTTACAGTCGGCACACCTAAACGCAGGCAAGCACTTCCCTTGCAAAAGCCGCCGCTTCTTCCAGGTCCGTTTTATCCGGATGCAGCAGCGCCTGATCGAAATCCCTGATCCTCTGCCGGTAAAGTTCCTCCTCATTTTTGAGGGCAAGCTGTGCCTCATACTGCTTGCGCACCTGCATGGGCATTTTTCCCTGACACAAAAACGTCCCCATATAAATGTTTCCCGGTGCAATCCAGCTTTTGACCTGTCTGATGATCCGGTCATTGTACACACTGTCCCTACCGTTCCTACAGGCGCAAAACAGGGCAATCCGTTTGCCGTGCAGGCTGGACAGCAGATTGGCCGTCTGTACGTCGCAGTCGCCTTTCTCCACACGAAACCCCACAAAAAAGGTATCCGCATCCTTCCCACGGTATTCATCCACCCGCTGCATGTCCTTCGATTCCCCCGGAATGGCTGCAAAAATTGCAGCCGCTATCTTTTGTGTATTTCCGGTTTCACTGGAATAAACCACCATCGCCTGCATAAGACGCACCCTCCTTCCCAAGCAGAAATCCCTGCCGCAAAAAGACCCGGTTTTTTAACGGTATATAAACGGCATACCGCCGCAACATAATCCGCCCCCGCCGCAGCACAGGTTACAAATCAAATTGGCCAGACAAAGCTTCCAGCACCAACCGCCGCCGTTGGAAACCGGCATGCCGCCATACTGCATCTGCCTGCCCGCATACCAGCTCCCGCCGGATTCCATGCGCTGCACCCATCTGCCATATTCTGCATTCTGCGGTTCCATGGCCGCCGCCTGCCTTGCCTGCTCCAGCGCCAGTGCGTTACTGCCCAGCCCCTGATTGGCAATGGAACTGTAATAATACCATCTGGCAGTCCGCTCCCCGATGCCGTCCAGCACATGGAGCGCCTCCCGGTAGTGGCCGCTGTTGATATAATTCATCGCCGCCTTCATGTGCACGGAATACGTATCCCCTTCTCCCGCGCTGCCCTGCCGGCCTCCCTGTCCACCGAATCCCCCAAATCCAAAGCCGCCAAAAAAGCTTTCAAAAGGATCGAAGCCGCCGTCCTCCTGACCGCCGTACCCGTCGCTGCCCCCATAGATTCCCTGTTCCTTTTCCTTCATGATCTGCTGGTAAGCCTGTTGGATCTGTTTAAATTTTTCCTCCGCCTGTTCGCGGTTCGGGTTATTGACATTGGCGTCCGGATGGTAAATCCGGCTCAGCTTCCTGTACGCCTTTTTAATTTCTTCCTCCGACGCATCCTTTGACACGCCAAGTACCTGATAAGGGTCACGCATTTTCTTTTTTCCTCTTCTTCTGCACCATTTCATACCGGCACCACACACCGGAATAGAGAATGTTGCGAAGAATCTCCACATTTTCTATGATCGGCAGCTTTTCAAAAGCCCTGCAGCACTCCGCCATCATCATGCTTAATATCGTATAAACTTCTTTTTCAAAATCCCCTGCGCCCTGCGATTCTTTCCTTTTCAGCAAAAAGACGTTATAGTTGCCGCTCTTTTCGTCCTTCTCCATGTCTTCGTAGGCATCCATCAGATAGATAAACTTTCCGAGAAAAAAGCCCATTTTGCGCAGCTGCGACTCCCATTCATCCTGCCTCCACGCAAAAATCTCCGACAAAATCTCCCCAAAACACCCGCTGGCCAAATCCAGGTTTTTCTCCCCTGCCTTTTCATACAGCCGGATATTCCCCAAAAGCGTATAAATCCGTTCCGCCTTGTGTGGGTGCTTTGCCGCAATCCGCTGCGTCTTCTTTTTCAAAAGAGCCGCCTGCACCCTACCGGACAGCTTTTTCTCATCCGCCCAATCGTCCAGACATTTATAATAGGAAAACAAAACATTCATATCTGCGGCATACTCCGTAAACGGATTCTGTCTGGTAGGATGCGCCTCAAAGGGATGGGCTATGCATTTGCAGCTGCCAATCTCTGCCTGCGGCTCATAGAGGGAGGAAAGCAGCATCGCCACAAATGTCATGTCATAACTCAACGTCATCTGTCCGCTCCTGCCGTAACGCTTTTTTAGTTCCTGACACAGGCCGCAGTAATAGGACTGGTAACAGTCAAACTCCCGAAAACGCATTTCCTGCTTATTGCCAATAATATATCCAAACATCTCTTCATCCCTAACTGTTTTTGACAAATTTCCCGTTACATTTTGGACACCGGATCTCTATCCTTCCTTTTCCCCTGGGGATACGGATCTTCTGCCGACAGCCGGGACAACGGTATATGTGGTGCGTTTTCCTTTGCCCCAGTTTCCATTTCTTCTTTTTCCAAAAGCGCCTCATCCCTGCTGTCACCGCCAAATATTTCTGGTTTTCCGCATACCGCTTTGCGATATTTTTAGAAAAAATACGGAAATAGCAATATACCAGCACAGCCAGGGCCAGCGGATAAAAAGCGCGCTGCCGCAAAAGCAGCGAAAGAAGCAGCAGCACCATCGCTGCCCCCGACAAAAACCTCCCGAATGAATCTGCGCCGTAACGCCCCTGCATAAAACGTATCAATTTTTCTTTCATTCCGTATCCGACTCCTTACCTGAAAACCCTGCCGGGCCATCATTGCCATGGAAGTTTAAACACCTGCAAACAGGGACTGCACACCATTGCGTCGTTAAAATTTCCAGACGATGCCGGCGGCATCGTCGATGGAAGCCAACGCAGTCCGATGGAAAATTGGACAAGGTGCTTTGCCTGAATATGCGTGATAGAGCACGCTAATGTCCGCAGACGCTAACTGAATGCCATGATGTTGGGGGCAAACGGTATTTTGCCCCCTATGATACCACGGATTGCTCTACACTACGCGCCCCCGTAAATAATAACATATACCGTTTATTTTATCGCATTATGGATAAAATGCAAGAAATTGGCACAAAATTAACTCTAAAAAAAGAATAAAGTGGCAACGCTCCAGACTTTTTTGTGAACTGTTACGGTACAACCGCCCCGCATGCGACGGGGCACAAAGACAAATGATTTTGCTGCTATCTTCCGCGCTTTTTGTAAACGATAATTTCAGCGTCAGAGCCACCTTCGCCATACTCGCATACCAGAAGATAGTTTTCGTCCGCCAAAAGGCCATAGCATCTCTCACTGTTCTTTTTAGGGAGTTGGTTCCCCAGATATACCCTGCCGTCCTCCCAAAAACGGACCGACTGTCCGCCAGGCAGGGTATAGGCAAGGTTGACAAAAGAACCTACAAGTGCATAGAGATTTGTAACCTCCCCCATATCCCCAATGCCAAGCGCATTAAACTCTGCAATGAGCTGCTCTTTGATTCTGCAGGGAGCTTCAAAGGATTTTCCGCAGTTTATGCAGCCTTTTTCCCCGCAGCATACGGCAATCATACAGGTTCCCCCAAAGGGTTGTCCCCCTGTCTCCACGCATCCCTTGCACTGCCCCTGCTCCCGCATTCCGCATTCGCCGCAGTCCAATCCACATATTGTTTTCATGATTTACAATACCCCTTTCTTTTGTTTGTCCCAAAAACAATGCCTTATGAAGGCAAAGCCCTCCTGCCCAAATTTTTGGCCCTGCCTGATATGGTGCAAAGCGGATTGAAACGGTTCCAATCACCATTCTTAATCCGCAAATAAAAAAAGGATGCCCAAAACACTTCCATTTTCAAGCATCCTTCCCAATGGACTAGACGGGAGTCGAACCCGTGTCCAAAAGCCTATTCCCTGTCCTTCTACTATCATAGTCTGTTCATTTCGGACTGCCTTATGCAGCCCCGTTCCCTCGCCGGTCAGGGAGCAGACACCCTGAAAGGTCCGGTAGCTTCATGATACGCCTGCAGGGGCAAAGCTTAACCTGCATCGTTTCCCACATAGTCGATGCCTGGGTCTTAAAGTGTGGGTGCCTTAAGCCAGACAGCTGCCATTAGGCAGCGTATGCTAAATTGTCTTCAGCGTTTATATTTAGGTTTGTGGTTTGACGCACCACCTGCGGATAGCTTCTCCAGCTGCAAGACCCCTGTCGAAACCTTGACTAGCCCTAACACTGTATAACCGGTACGCTGCACACCCGGTTTATCTGCCCCCATTATATGCATGGAAAAACGAATTTGTCAAGCAGCAATTCTTACTATTCCAAATTTTTGTATCACTATTGTTACTACCCTCAGTGGATAAAGGGATACACGCCCCAAGTGCCGACAGGCTGGGGAGTGGGAACGTGGCAGCAGGACAGCCCCTTACCGGGCAGACACCCCCTTACGCATGGTGGCATGCAAAACGATGGAATTTCCCAAAACGCCGTTCCATTCCGGCCGGAAAACGCGGACTGTTTGAGCGCAGCGAGTTTTCCGCGTTTTGGGGCCGCTTGGAATGGGGCAGCGTTTTGGTGAAATTCCCCGTTTTACATGCAGACATGCGTAAGGAGGTGTCTGCCCGGTAAGGGACTGTCCTGCTGCCACGTTCCCACTCTCCAGCCTGTCGGCACGCCGCTAAAGCCCATGGCTAAACGAATGACATGAGGGCATGCGTCATTGCTGGCGCAGTACCCGGCTTACCGTATCGCTGCCGATTCCCTTGCGGTATAAAAAAGCGGCCATTCTCTGTCTCTCCTTATAATCTGCAGTCTCATAATTGAAGTTCTTCTTTGCCAGCAGCCGGCGGGCCAGAGCCTCTTCATCCGGCATGTTCCCTGCTTCCTCCTGCAATCCAAAGGCCTCCCTGATCAGTCCTGCGTCAATCCCCTTGCGCATCAGATCCGTTTCCATCACACGGCGGCTTTTCTTCTCCCGCTGGTTTTCAATATATGCCTGTACAAAGCGTAGATCGTCCACATAGCCGTACGCTTTTACATATTCCAGTGCGGCATCCACACTCTTTTGCGGATACATCCCCTGCCGCAGCTTTTCCCGAAGCTGGTTCTCCGTATAGTCCCTGCTTTTTAGCAGGTTCATACAGCGCATTGTGGCCCGTTTGGGCAAAACCTCCCCCGTGATCTTTTGATAGTCCTCCTCCTGCAGTTCTTTTCCCTCGCAAACGCCATAAAGACGAAGTTCGCCTTTGTACAATACAAAGGCGAACGCTTCATCCAGATAGATTTTGCTTTTCGTCCGGGAAAGTTCCTCTATTCCGGTCACGATCATCGTTTATTCTTCCTTCTGCACAGTCTCCGCTTTTCCTGCACGGCTCCCCTTTGCGGGCTTTGGCTCTACCGTCCCGCCTTCTTGCTCTTTCTGCCCATCCTTCCCTGTATTTTTCCCGGAAAGGCCGAAATGTTCACGCACTTTCGCCTCCATCTGCGCACAGATCTCCGGATTTTCCTTCAAATAAGCCTTGGCATTCTCACGTCCCTGCCCGATCTTATTGCCTTCATAAGCATACCATGCGCCGCTCTTATTGACCACATTGATGGATGCCGCCAGATCAAGGATGTCCCCAGTCATGGAAATCCCTTCCCCAAACAT
>CARDPF010000063.1 GCA_948960675.1 uncultured Eisenbergiella sp. | reverse complement strand
TCACCCCGGACGTGGCCATCGTGGATCCTGATTTGGCGGAAACCATGCCCCAGAAGCTGGTGGCCCACACCGGCATGGATGCCATGACCCACGCCGTGGAAGCCTATGTCTCCACAGCCAACTGCGACTTTACGGATCCCCTCGCCCTGCACGCCATCAAGATGATCCAGCGGGATCTGGTGGCTTCCTACAACGGCGATATGGCCAAGAGGGACTCCATGCACAATGCCCAGTGTCTCGCAGGCATGGCATTCTCCAACGCGCTTTTGGGCATCGTACATTCCATGGCGCATAAGACCGGCGCAGCCTTTGCCGACTTCGGCGCACATATCATCCACGGCGCAGCCAATGCCATGTACCTTCCCAAGGTCATCGCTTTCAATGCCAAGGACGAGACGGCAAAAGCACGCTACGGTGAAATCGCAGACTTCATGAATCTTGGCGGCAGCAATGCCGATGAAAAGGTAACGCTTCTGATCTCGTACCTGCGCAAGATGAACGACGACCTAAACATCCCGCACTGCATCCAGCACTACGGCGCGGACAGCTATCCGGCACAGCAGGGCTTTGTCCCGGAAAAAGTATTCTTGGAAAGGCTTCCCGAAATCGCGGCCAACGCCATTTTGGATGCCTGCACCGGTTCCAATCCCCGCCAGCCCAGCCAGGAGGAAATGGAAAAGCTGCTCAAGTGCTGCTATTACGATACGGATGTGGATTTCTAAACCGGCATCCTGTTGATGGGAGGGGGGATTTTTCCCCCTCTTGTCCTCCTCACTGTCCGGACGCCTGTCCCCTGTATTTTTCCGCCTGCAGCCGGAACATATGGGCATATTTGCCGTCCGCCTCCAACAGTTGTTCATGGGTGCCGCTCTCAATCACCCTTCCCTGTTCAAACATATAAATCCGGTCGGCGTTTCTGGTGGTGGAAAGCCGGTGGGAAATAAAAATCACGGTCTTTTGGTCGGCGTATTCGCTTATGGCCTGGTTAAGGGCATACTCCGCGTCCGGGTCAAGGGCGCTGGAGGGTTCATCCAAAATAATGAGGTCTGCATCCTTAAAGAAGGCCCGGGCAATCGCAATCTTTTGCTGTTCCCCGCCGGACAGCTGTGTCCCTTCCGGGTCAAATTCCCGGGTCAGGGAGGTTCGTACCCCTTTCGGAAGCTGCATAAGGCATTCCCCAAAGACGCTTTTCCCCAAAGCCTTTTCCACCTGTGGATACTGGCTGTCCATACACGGCCCGCCCGCCACATTCTCCGCCACGGAACAGGCAAAAATCCGGTAATCCTGAAAGACTGCGGCGACCCGTTTCCGCAGGCTCTTAAGCGTATATTCTTTTATGTTTTTACCGTTATACAAAATCTCTCCCGCATCCGGATCATACAGTCGCATCAAAAGCTTGGTCAGCGTAGTCTTTCCCGCACCGTTATACCCCACAATGGCAATCTTTTCTCCCTTTTTGATCTCCATATTCACGGACTCCAGCGCACAAGCCTCCCCTTTCCCATAGGAAAACCGCAGATTGTGCACAGTCAGCGATTCCAGGTCACAGGCCGTCAGCGTTCCGTCCGTCACGTTTTTTTGGCATTGTAAAAACCGGATCATTTTTCCCACAAAAATGCCGTGCTCGTGATATTTCATCAGCCGGTCCACCATATCCCGCAAAAGCCAGGCCATCTTCCAGGTCGCATAAACCGCCACCGCAAAGCTGCCAAGCCCCACCTGCTTTGTAACCATGGTTTTATACAGTACCAAAATAAGAAGTCCGCTCTCCCCCGCCACGGCAACCGCGCTTTGGATAAAGGAAAGCAGCGCCTCCCTTTTTCCGTATCCGGAAATGATTTGTCCCTTCTGTCGGACATTTCTTTCAAATTCCCCCAACAAAAGCTGCGCCACATGGGACACCCGCAGTTGTTTGGCATAATCCGGAAGCTGGAACACCCGGTTTAAGTAAAGTTCCTTGCGTTCCAACGGATTTATGGCCTCCTGCCGGGACAAAACGACCCGGTTGGCCAAAAGTGCCAGCCCGATGCGCACCGCCGCTATAGTAAAAATCACGGCCGCCATCTGGGTATCCACAGAAAGCAAAACGCCGGTCAGCGTAAAAGAAGCCACCACCCGGTTGATCAATTTTCCCGTATCCTCCATCAGTCCCACCGCATGGGGAAAAGCCTGATCCATCGCCCATACGAAATCATTGTAAAAAGCAGGATCGTCATATTTGGCCAGATCCATGGAAACCGCCTGCGCAAACAATTCCCCATGCATCGCCACATGCAGCTTTTCCCGCACTTTAGGGTTATACAATTCCCAATACCAGTGATGGAACATATAAAAAAAAGCCAAATAGACTGCGTACCACAGAATAATGGAGGCGGCCGTTTGAAAATCCGCCCCCATGCCCAGCGCGTCAAATAGCTTTTCCATGTAGAGGATGGAAACGGAATGGTTAATTCCCCAGATCACGCCCTCTGTAGCCATCCAGACCACATATCCCGGCACGTATTTCCAAATCCGCCTCAAAAGCCACAGGTTATTCTTCATAATTTTGTGCCTGCTTTCTAAACATTTCCGCGTATTTTGCGCCCTTTTCCATCAGTTCCCGGTGGGTTCCGCACTCCGCCACCCTTCCGTCCTCCATCAGGTAAATCCGGTCCGCCATGACTGCGGAGGAAAGACGGTGCGAAATAAAGATCATCCCACAGTCCTGACAGGCCTTTCCCATCTGCCCATACATCTCATATTCCGCAATGGGATCCAGCGCACTGGACGGTTCGTCCAACAACACAAAACGGTTCTTTTTGGAATAGACGTGGGCAATGGCCAGCTTTTGCTGTCCGCCTCCGGAAAGCTGTACGCCCTTTTCGTCAAACTCTTTTGTCATAAGCGTATGAATGCCCTCCGGAAACGCTTCTACCTCCCCTGCCAGTCCCGCCTTGCGCAGGGCTTCCCCTACCGCCAGTTCCTCGTCCGGCGCATAGGGGCGCAACATCACATTGTCCGCCACGGACAATGCAAACACATGAAAATCCTGCATCACACAGGCAAACATATCCCGGTAATCCAAAAGGGGAAACTCCCGGATATCCACACCCCCATACCGGATATGCCCCTCCCCGTCGTAAAGCCGAAGCAGCAGCTTGACCAGCGTCGTTTTTCCCGCGCCGTTATGCCCCACAATCGCTACCTTTTCCTTTGCCCCAAAACGCATGGAGACATTATGCAGCGCATCTTTGTGCGCGCCCTCATACCGAAAGGATACATTTTCCAGAACCAGGTCTCCTTCTTTAGGCAGTTCTTGCCCCCCGCCTGTAAGCTGCGGTTCATAATCCAGAAACTTCCTGAGGTTCTCGATATAAAGGGCGTTTTCCTGAAATTTCAAAAGGGCATCCGCCGATTCCGTGAGGGAGTATGCAATATTATCAATGGCATCGACAATAACAATACAATCCCCATAGCCCATGCTTCCTACTCCCAGCGTACGCCAGACCGCATACAGGGTGGCTCCCAGCGCCGTCAAAAGTTCGTTACACTCATAAATCAAATATCCCAAAAGGGCCATCGGTCTGCCAAACCCTGCCAAAATGGAAGCCACCTTCTTCCCGGACTCCCGAAACCGCTGCGTCATCAAGAGGGGCATATCCGTCAGGCGCATCTCTTTTGCATAGTCCGCCAGAAAAAACGTGCGTCTCGCATAGTCCTTTCGGCGGTTTTCCTCCCGCACCGCCATTTCCTTTTCGTACCCCAGCTTATTACGCCTCGCCTGCAAGGGAACGGTACAAATGGGAATGAGGGCAAACAAAAGAAATACCGGGTCAATCCAGACTGCCAGGGCAAAATTGGTTGAAAAGCTGACCACCAAAAACGCCAGGCCTTTCACCGCCTGTATCAGCTGCTCAGCCCGGCCTGCGCATTCCGCCACCGCCTTGGCAAAGGTGTCATAATAAGCCGGATTTTCATAGCATCCCAGTTCAACCGAAGTTGCCTTTTGATATACCCGTGTGTGAATATCCCGCTTTACCCTTATCATCCGGACCGGATATACCCACTGTCCGTAAAAAGACAAAAGCCCCTGTGATAAAATCCGTATAACCAGCCATAAAAGCAGCGTCCCTGCCACCTGTCCAAAGGATTTCCCCCCGCTGATGCCGTTTAGGGCAAACCGGAGCAGCAGCGTACCGGAAATAAAATCCGCCAGCGTGGCGAAAACGGTTTCCGCCACACTGGCCGCCGTAAGCCAGGGAGCCGACTGATGAACCAGCCGCAGCATAAACAGATTGTTTTGCACCGTCCTTTTCAAAGACATTTTCTGTTCCATCCGTCTCCCCCTCCCGGTTTCAGTGTACTCCCGGCATCCGCCAGATGTCCGGGGATGCCGTGCACCTCCCAGACTGCCTCCGGCCCATTGCCTGCAAAAATGGGCGCTGCTTTACGCTTCACTCACACTGCCAGAAAAAAGCGCTGTAGGGGGGCAGTTCGCTCCCACCGCCGAAGTCATGCATACCGCCCTCAATCAGATCCACGGCCCGCCCGCAGCCCGCGTCAAAATGTGCCGTATACGGCACATCATCTGCGTTGATCGCCACAAGCACCCGCTCCTTGTCCGTTTTTCTCTCAAAGATGCACTGTCTGTTGGTCAGCACCACACTGCGAAACCCACCGTAATTTAACGCATCCGACTGTTTCTTTGCCGCAGCAAGCTTCGCAATCCATTCCGTCAGCACATTCTCCTGTGGCGCTTCAAAACAGGCGCGAAGGGCCGGATCCCCTTCCTGCTTATGCGCCTTGGCCCCCCACTCGCTTCCGTAATACACACACGGAATCCCCGGCATCCCAAACATCAGCGCATAAATCAGGGGCAGATGCTTTTCGTTGGTCAGATTGCTGGCAATTCTGGTCACATCATGGTTATCCACAAACGCCAAAAGATGCTTTCCCCGGTACAGGGTCCAATTCTCCGGCCCAAACTGCCGCAGCAGGGAATGTACAATCTCAAACAGGTTCATGCTGTTGAAGCTGGAATATAAGCCCTTATAGCATTCATAGTTTGTGGCCGAATGCAGCATGGCATCGTTCATCAGCCGGTTGTAATCGCCGTGCAGCATCTCCCCCACCAGAAAAAAATCCGGTTTCAGGCTATCGCAAAAGCTGCGCAGGCGGCGCACAAAATTCTCGTCCAGACAATACGCCACATCCAAACGCAGCCCGTCAATGTCAAACGCCTCCACCCAATAGCGCACACTCTCCAACAGATATTCCACCACTTCCGGATTCTGCAGGTTTAACTTCACGAGATCGTAGTTGCCTTCCCAGCCCTCATACCAAAGCCCGTCGTTATAATTGGAGTTTCCCCCGAGATTGATATGAAACCAGTTTAAGTACCGGGAATGCTCCCGGTTTTTCACCACATCCATAAAGGGGCCAAATCCCCTCCCCACATGATTAAACACCCCGTCCAGCACCACCCGGATTCCTTCCGCATGAAGCTTTCTGCAAACCTTTGCAAAATCCTCATTGGTTCCCAGACGGCAATCCACCCTGCGGTAATCCCTCGTATTATAGCCATGGGTATCCGACTCAAACAGCGGGGAAAAATAAATGGCGTTGGCTCCCAGTTTTTTGATATGGCCAATCCAGTCTGTCACCTTTAAAATACGGTGCTCTTGCACACCGTCGTTCTCAAACGGCGCCCCGCAAAATCCCAACGGATAAATCTGGTAAAAAACACTCTCATAAGCCCACATAACAAATCCTCCTCATCGTATCAATCACAGCCCCCTCTCCACAGATGCGGCTGCCTTTCCATTTTACCACATCCCTGCACAAATGCCTATGCTTTCTTTGTACAAATCCACGGAAAACGTTACGGGCAAGTAACAGTTCAGACAGGTCTGCCCCGTTGTCAAAAATCCGATACAGGTTAGACAGCAATACCTCATCCGTGATTGACATAATTTTATTGACCGGTTGAGTTTTTTTACTGAAAACCGAATGCCCTTCAAAATTGTGGATAACTTTTTGGAATTTTCCTGTATTTGAAAAAAAGAGCCGAGAAATCCCCAATTTCCACAAAGTTATCCACAATGACATGCTCCGTAAACGATTTTTCCACATGTCATATTCAATGACACTTATGTCACTTTTCGATAATCCGTCGATTTTTGTCAAAATTTCAAGGCAACATAATCTTTTACTCCCTCCAAATTTATGTAAACACCCTAAATATCTGTCCCTTTTTAACGAAGGCAAAACAACCCATCCCGGCCGTCGGCACGCCCCCAAAGCCCGTGACTTAACTAAGTGACATTGCCCGTGAATAGTAACTTGCGTTTCTTAATTTCCACGTCTGATACCAAAAGGACAAGACATTTTCCCTGCTTTATTGTATAATAGGAACCGAAAAATGTAGATACCTTATATTCCCATAAAAAACGGAGGGATAACGAGGTTTGTGTCTGCACGCTGCCAAGCCATACATGGCTTGGCACAAACTCGTAAGCCATGTATGGCATTGCGCAACAAGGCAGCGCAGAAAAATGGAGTAAAAATGTATAACGGGAACGAAAACGCACACACCGCAAATAACCTGATCATAGGCTCCCACGTCAGTATGAGCGGCAAGGAAATGATGTTATCCTCGGTCAGGGAAGCGCTCTCCTATGGGGCCAATACCTTCATGATTTACACCGGCGCGCCGCAGAACACCCGCCGCAAGCCGGTGGATGAGTTGTGTATCGAACAAGCCTGGCGGCTGATGAGCCTGCACCACATGGAAGGCTTCGTCGTCCACGCCCCCTACATCATCAATCTGGCCAACACCATAAATCCCCGGACCAGACAGCTTGCCGTGGATTTTCTGGCACAGGAATTGGATCGCACCCAAAAAATGGGCAGCCGCCTTTTGATTCTCCATCCCGGCGCACACGTAGGAGCCGGGGAAAAAGCCGGGATCAAAAGCATCATAGACGGCCTAAACGAAGTGCTTTCCGAACCCGGGGACGTCTGTATTGCGCTGGAGACCATGGCCGGAAAAGGTTCCGAAATCGGAGCCCGCTTTGAACAGCTTGCCGCCATCTATGACGGCGTCCGTTATTCCCAACGCCTGCGGGTCTGCTTTGACACCTGCCATGTCCATGATGCCGGATATGACATTGCACAGGATCCCGGCAGTGTCCTGGGACAATTTGACAGGTTGCTTGGCAAAGACCAGATCGCTGTCTTCCACATTAACGACAGCAAAAATGAACGTGGCTCCGCCAAGGACCGCCACGCAGACATTGGGGAAGGATATCTGGGATTTGCACCCCTCTATGCGCTGGTGCATGATCCGGACTTTTGTGCCATTCCGAAAATTTTGGAAACGCCCTGGTATCCCGACCCCTCAAACCCTTCGCGCACCCTGCCCCCCTACCGCAGGGAGATCGCATGGCTGCGCACAGGAGACAAACCGGAAAGAGAGGAAATCACCTGATGCATGAAGAAGAAAAGATTCGGGCAGGCATCCTGTTTTGCCCTGCCGACCCAGAATTAAAAGCAATCAAGCAAAAAACCCACAACCTGAATGTGGACTATAACGGCACCCATGAAGATGAATCCCAAAAACGCGCCGCCATCCTGTCCGAAATGATCGGCAGCCTAGGGGATGGCTGCTTCCTGCAGGGCCCCATCGCGTTTCATTACGGAAAACACACCAAAATCGGCAAAAATTTTTTTGCGAACTTTCATTTTACCGTACAGGACGACGCGGAAGTCACCATCGGGGATGACTGCAATTTCGGCCCCAACGTAACCATTGTAACGCCAATCCATCCCATGCTGGCCACGGAACGCAAGGCAATCCGGACACCTAAAGGAGAAACCAAAACCCTCTGCTATGCCAAACCTGTCCACATCGGCAATAACTGCTGGCTGGGAGCCTCCGTCACCGTCTGCCCCGGTGTCACCATTGGGGATAACTGTGTCATAGGCGCCGGAAGCGTGGTATTGCGGGATATCCCGGCCAACAGCTTTGCCGCAGGCGTTCCCTGCAAGGTCATCCGACCGCTCACCGAAGCGGACAGCATGCGGTATAAGCCCGAAATTCTGGCCGACAATACACTTCTATAGGAAATCCCCTCACAGGTAACAGTTCAGCCTTCGTCTAAACTGTTACCTTCACAGCCATTCGTCCCAGAATCTCTCCACCCGCCGCGCCACCGAATCCGCGCTGACAATTTCAAACGACTCCCACTCCCGTGGAAACAGCTTCTGGTACGAACGCAGTAAAAAGCGTTCGTCCAGCAGCACCACAATCCCCACATCCAGGGCGGTACGGATCACCCGCCCTGCCGCCTGCAGTACCTTATTCATACCGGGATACCGGTAGGCAAAGTCAAATCCGTCCTCCCCATTCTCCGTAAAATAACCTTTTAGGATCTCCCGTTCGGTACAGACCTGTGGCAATCCGGTTCCCACAACTAAAGCACCGATCAAGCGGTCATCCTTTAAGTCAATCCCTTCCGAAAAAATCCCCCCCAGTACACAAAAGCCGATCAGGCTGGTCTCCTCCTCGATCTCAATTTCCATCCGGATCACATCGCTTAAGCTGCAGTCTAAGTTTCCCTCAAAACGCTTCAGAAAAGCCTCTCTCTCCTCCTCCCCCATCCGCTCCCCCTGCACCAGACACTCGGCGTGATCCATCCGGGCAAAATTTTCCTCATAAATTTCCAATACCTTATGCAAAAAAGAATGGGAGGGGAAAAATACCATATAGTTTCCATGCCGCATGCGCACCACTTCATGAATATATACGGCAATTTTAAAATATTCCTGTTCCGACCTGCGGCTGTATTTGCTGGTCACATCCCCCGCCAGAAATAGGGCTTTGCGCGCCGGGTGAAAGGCAGACTGCGCATACACCTCATAATCCGATTCCTCCCCGCCCAGAAGACGCTTATAATATTGGATTGGCAAAAACGTGGCCGAAAACAAAATGCTGCTCGCACACCTCCCCAGACACTCCTTCAAGTTGGTGGACGGATCCACGTTAAAAAGCCGGATAAAAAACCGTCCCTCTTCATCAAACTGTACATACATCACATATTTTTTATCCACCAATTCATAAATCTGCAGAAAATGGGAAACTGCAAAATAGAACTCCAGAACCTCCTCCCTGACCGGACCGCCGTCATGATTCTCCAGATAGTCTTCCATCGTCCCCAAAAGCCGCTCCAACGCCTGCACAAAAGAATCAATGTGTTCCACCATATACCAGCTTTCACATTGCTTCTTGAACTGGAGCAGTTCCCGGTTGCACTTCTCCAGTCTCTTTTCCATGCCGGGCTCCGTTGCCTTGACCGTGCGCCGAAGCGCCATAAAATCTTCCTTATATAGTGTGGCGCTGTACATCTCCCTTCCCCGCTCCAGCAGGTTATGCGCCTCGTCCACCAACAGCAAATAGCGTTCCCCCGGGCTTTTCTCCCCGAAAAAACGCTTCAAATAGACATGCGGGTCAAATACATAATTATAATCGCAAATAATCCCGTCGCAAAACAAACTCACATCCAACGCCATCTCAAAGGGACAGACCTGGTGCTTTTGGGCATATGCTTCCACCGTTTCCCTGTTATAGTGCTCTTTTGCCGTAAGCAGGTCAAAAACCGCCCCGTTAATCCGGTCATAATGCCCCTTCGCATAGGGACAGGCCACCGGATTGCAGTCGGCTTTGCCCATAAAACAAACTTTCTCTTTGGCGGTCAGTATCACCGTCTTAAAATGCAGGCCCCGCTCCCGCAAAAGCGCAAAGGTATTGTCCGCCACCGTTCTGGTTATGGTCTTGGCCGTCAGGTAAAAAATCCGGTCTGCCTTATCCTCCCCCACTGCCTTGACCGCCGGAAAAACCGTACAAACCGTCTTCCCCACCCCGGTAGGCGCTTCCAAAAACAACTTTTTCCCATGGCAGATCGTGTGGTAGACATGGGTCACCAGTTCCCGCTGCCCCTCCCGGTAGGGAAAAGGAAAGCCGACCGCCCGGATGGAAGCCTGCCGCTGCCGCTTCCAGGCTATTTCCATATCCGACCACTTCTTATACCGGTCCACCACGTCCAAAAACCATTCCGACAATTCCTCCATGGAATAAGAAAACAAAAAACGCCGGATTTCCTCCGACTCCAGGTTGCAGTAGGTCATCTGCACTTTCATTTTCTCCTGCCCATGCTCCTGCCCGTATATCCATGCGTAACACTTGGCCTGCGCCACGTGCACCGGGGCCGGTTCCTTCATTTTCCCCAGTTCCCGGTAGGTTCCCTTGATTTCATCAATCGTGACTATTTCCCCGTCTATGACGCCGTCCGCCCGCCCCTCCACCGTCAGGTCATATTCCTCATAGGAAAAACGATACCGCATGGAAACTTCCGCGTGGTAACCGGCTCCCATGCGGCGCTGAATCATGCGGTGCACCCGGCTCCCCTCCTGCATGGCGTCCTCTGCGGACGCCTTATGGCGGTTGTCGATGTCGCCCTCCCGCAGAATAAATTCCACCAAACTGCGCACGGATATTTTGATTTCCATGGCTCCCGTCCTTTCCCCATTGCTTTCCCCCAAAGGCGCGCAGCGCCCACTCCCGGCCAAATCATAACCCCCGCATCCCTTGAACTCCCTTTCCCGCCGTGTCAAATTCCGTCATAAAGCTGCGGTATTTTAAAGGCATGAACTGCTGCTGCAGCTTGCCGTTAGCCCGCTCCTTGATACCCAGACTGTGGCAAAAATGCCGGAACAACTCCGCCATCTCCCGCTCCGTCTCCGTATAATGCCCCGCCAAAGAGTAAAAAGCTTCCTTCTTATCTTCCTCCAGCCGTACCAAAAACCATTCCTGACCCGCCGCATGCACCCCGGCCAGTCCCCTTCTGGTATCTACTATCACAAAGTTCTCCTGGGGAAACCGATCCGAAAAATGCGGCATGACAAAAGCCAGCACGTCCGCATCCGGTTCAATCCGGGCAAACAGGACATTCCCTTCCACCTCGCGAAACCGCAGAAACATCTTCATCCGGTGCGCCTCACTGTAAACATGGCGGCTCAGTTCAAAGGTCTTGCGGATATGGTCATTGGCCAGCGCCCCCATCAGCTTTCCCCGCACCTGCCCGGACAGTCCTGCCGCAATCGTCTGATAGATGGCCTGTCCTTTTTCCGGATCCTGCGATGCGGCGGCATGACAGATATCCTCCCAGGCTTCCGCCCCGAAACGCCTCTGTATGGTGGAAACCACCTTCCCTGCCAGCACGGCATCTGTCCCCACCTCCCTGTAGGTGGCAAAAAAGCACAGATCGGCTTCCCCCACCTGCACCCGTGTCTGTGCCGGGATAAGCTTCCATGCATAGGCCTGATATACCGCCGTCAAAATGCCCTCCAGCGAATTCTCACAGACCAGTATTGTCTCCTCCATTCCCATCTCCCCCTCCGCCGGCAAACCCTGCCATAAAAACCAACACGTAACAGTTCAGCTTCCGGCTAAACCGTTACCAAGATGCACCCAAAACGCGTGGAGGTTTTTTCAGGAAACAATCTGCTGCACCCCTTCCCTGCCCCCGAGGGCAAACCGCCGGTCATCAAACAGGGACAGCTGCCGGTAAGTGACCTGATCGGTCAAAAACGGAAGCTTCTCCTTCACCCCCAAAAGCTGCCGCGTGATATAGTCCTCCTCCAAACGCACCGGATACATCTGCCTGCCATTGCAGGTAATAAAATACAAGGCGCGCTTTAATACCACCCCGATCTTTTTGAGATGGGGAAAATCCAGCCTGCTGCTTCTTCTGGCCTGCACGATCCTCTGGGCGCTTTTCACCCCGATTCCCGGTACCCGCAAAAGCTGCCCGTAAGAGGCCCGGTTAACCTCCACCGGAAACTCCTCCAAATGCCGCAGCGCCCAATCCGCCTTCGGGTCCAGCAAAATGTTAAAGTCCGGCCTGTCCTCGGACAAAAGTTCCCGCGCCGCAAACCCGTAAAACCGGAGCAGCCAGTCCGCCTGATACAGCCTGTGCTCCCGCAGAAGCGGAGGCCCACCCGGCAGGGCAGGAAGCGCCTTATCCTCATTTACCCGGACAAAGGCGGAATAAAACACCCGCTTTAACGCAAACTTCTGGTACAGGCTCTCGGCCACGTTTAGGATCTGGTAATCGTTCTCCGGCGTCGCCCCGATGATCATCTGGGTGGACTGTCCCGCAGGCACAAACCGGGGAGCATTGCGGTATAGGGCCACTTCATTGCGGTTATTCCCGATTCCGTTCTGAATCTGGCGCATAGGCGCCAAAATCGTCTTGCGATGCTTATTCGGCGCAAGGTTCGCAAGCCCTTGTGCCGTGGGCAGTTCCAGATTCACACTCATCCTATCCGCCTCAAACCCCGCCAGACGGATCACCTCCGGATCCGCCCCCGGAATGGCCTTGATATGAATATATCCCTGAAAGTGGTATTCATGCCGCAGCTTATAGACCACCTGATAAATTAATCCCATCGTATAGGTAGGATTTTCCAAAATACCGGAACTCAGAAAAAGTCCCTCTATATAATTACGCCGGTAAAATTCAATGGTCAGCCTGCAGACCTCCTCCGGCGTAAAGGACGCCCTCGGCACATCATTGGAACAGCGGTTCATGCAATACTTGCAGTCATATACGCATTCGTTGGTCAGCAAAATCTTCAACAGACTGATGCATCTGCCGTCCCCGGCAAAGCTATGGCAAATCCCGGCGGCAATCGTATTCCCAATCCCCTTGCCGTCCCCTTTGCGGTCCACGCCGCTGCTGGTACAGGCTACGTCATATTTGGCGGCATCGCTCAAAATCTCCAGCTTTTCCAAAAGGGTCTTACCCGTCGTGACACGCAGTTCCATTTTCCCATCTCCCAAACGTTCGTTCTCCATACAACCAGTATAGTACACACGTTCGGAAAAAGCAAGCCCTATTTCTACTTTTTTGAGCGGCCCCCGGCCGTGAATCAATGTCATTTCATTTAGCCATGGGCTCAGGCCATACGTCGGCAGGCGCGGCAGCGGCAGGACAGCCCCCTTACGGTGCGGCAGTTCTTACGCATGTATACATGCAAAACGGGGAATTTCACCAAAATGCAGTTCCAGTCCAAACAGC
>CARDPF010000062.1 GCA_948960675.1 uncultured Eisenbergiella sp. | reverse complement strand
AAAGGGAGCGTTGCTCCATAGATGATTACTCATCTATTTTGCAACGCCCCCTTTTCCTCGTCAAACGCGGTTGCCCGGCATGCAACATTTCCCACACGCGCGGGTAGGCAGTGCAGGGCAATCCCATGCCCCCCCAGAGTCCTTTTTTCCTACTTGTTGCCGATGCACTTATAGGCAACGATGGTAACCGTCCCCTTTCCGGGATATCTTTTTATCTCGTATTTTTCCGGAAAAGCCTCCAGCAGGCCCGGCAGCTTGATATAACCATAAGTCCTTACATCAAAATCCGGTTTCGCCCGTTTGATAAACTGCCCGGCCGAACTCACATTCACATATCCTTCATCGTCCTGGTATTTATCGGATGCAATTTGCAGCAAATTATGGATTTCCTCAATGCTTTCATCCCCCGCCCCCTTGGACTGTGCCCTTTCGGGCAGGTAATCCCGTTTGGGGCTGCTGCTTTTCATCTCCTGCTCCTGCATTTCACCGGAAATATTCTCCAAAAAGACAAATTCATCGCAGCTGTTCCGGAAAGATTCCGGCGTAATCTTGGCGCCCACCCCGATCACATAGACACCCGACTCATGCAGGTTAATCGCAAGGGGCGTATAGTCGCTGTCGCTGGCCACAATCACAAACGCATCGTATAAGCCCTTGTGCAGCAAATTCACCGCATCAATCACCAAAGCGATATCCGTGGCGTTTTTCCCCGCCACATAATCAAATTGCTGCTCCGCCTTGATGGCCAGCCGCTTTAATTCATCCTCCCACTTTTTTAGGTATTCCTTTTTCCAATTGCCGTACGCCCTTTTTACCACCACGCGCCCATGGGTGGACACCTCCCGTATCACATCCTCCAGCTTGGTCAGTTGCGTATTGTCGGCGTCAATTAAAACCACTATGTTTTTTAAATCTTCCATTGCACACCCCCTCTAAAAAATTTGTAACAGTCGAACCTATCGCATTGCGATATCCCCCCCTGCGGCAAGCCGCTTGCGCGGCATTTTCCACTCCTGCCATACAAGGAAAAACCGACAATCCTGCTTCTTGCCGCAGGATCGTCGGCCCGTCAACGGTCTGGCCCGGTTAAAGGCTGTATCCGCCGCTTTCGTCCATTATCCCCTTTTGACAAGCAGGGATTTTCCGGTCATTTCCTTCGGCTGCTCTTTTCCCATAATCTCAATCAGGGTGGGCACGATGTCCGCCAGGCATCCCCCCTCCCGCAAGCCGTAATTTTCCTCATAATTGACCAAAATAAACGGTACCGGATTGGTGGTATGGGCGGTAAAAGGCGCTCCTGTTTCATAATCCACCAGCTGTTCCGCATTGCCGTGATCCGCGCAGATAAACAACACGCCGCCCATTTTCCTTACGGCGTCCACCGCCCTTCCCACACAGGCATCCACCGCCTCAATGGCCTTGATGGCCGCCGGTTCCACCCCGGTATGCCCAACCATATCCGGATTGGCAAAATTGATAATGACCACATCGTATTTATCCGACTCAATGGCCTCCACCAGCCTGTCGCAGACCTCCGGTGCGCTCATCTGGGGTTTTAAGTCGTAGGTAGCCACATCCTTGGGGGAATTGACCAGAATGCGGTCCTCCCCTTCGTTGGGCTCCTCCACGCCGCCGTTAAAGAAAAACGTGACATGGGCATATTTCTCGGTCTCCGCAATCCGGGCCTGCTTCATGCCGTTTGCCGCCAGCCACTCCCCGAAGGTATTGGTAACCGCAATCTTATGAAACGCCACTTCCTTGTTCGGGATGGTGGGATCATATTCCGTGAAGCACACATAGACCAGATCCAGTCTCTTTTCCCTGTCAAATCCCTTAAAATCATCGTCGCAAAACGCACGGGTAATCTCCCTTGCACGGTCCGGGCGGAAATTGTAAAAAATAACGGAATCGCCGTCCTGAATCGTCGCTACCGGCGCACCGTTTTCCACTACCACGGTAGGCTTGACAAATTCATCCGTCTCCCCCCTGTCGTAGGACTCCCCGATTCCCGCAGGGCCACTGGCCGCCGTAAGGCCTTCCCCTTTGGTAAGGGCCTTATAGGCATATTCCACCCTGTCGTAGTTGTTGTCCCGGTCCATGGCATAATAGCGTCCCATCACGGACGCCACTTTTCCAACGCCGATTTCCTGCATCTTTTGTTCCAACTGTTCCACATAGCCCTTACCGCTGGCCGGGGGCGTATCCCTGCCGTCCAAAAAGCAATGTACATATACCTTCTCCAGACCGTTTCTCTTGGCCAGTTCCAAAAGCCCGTATATATGGGTGTTATGGCTGTGGACACCGCCGTCGGAAACCAGACCGAACAAATGCAGGGCCGAATCCTTCTTCTTACAATTATTCACTGCGGCAAGCAGCGCCGGATTTTCAAAAAACGTACCGTCCTGAATCTCCTTGGTAATCCGCGTCAATTCCTGATATACGATACGTCCCGCACCCATGTTGAGGTGTCCCACCTCGGAATTGCCCATCTGTCCGTCCGGAAGTCCCACCGCCATACCGCTTGCATTGCCCTTGACAAAGGGGCAGGTGCGCATCAGTTCATCCATCACGGGGGTCTTTCCCTGCGCCACCGCATTATGCTCCTTGTTGTCGTTTAGGCCATAGCCGTCAAGAATCATTAAAACCACAGGTCTCTTGCCCATTCCTCCATCTCCTTCTCTCTATTTAATCTGCCCTTTAGAGCGTGTTTGAAAAATGCTTTCTCCCACAAAGCATGGCGCACAGATGGCGGAAATGACTTTTCAAACACGCCCTGGCATATCCATCCCTAACAGCGGCATACCGCCCGCCGCCACGGCTATTATACACAATTTTTTCCCGACATGCAAGTGCCGGATACCTGCGTTGGCACAAACTAACCAAAATTATAGTTGCCTTTTTGAAATATAATGCTACAATCATAAGAAAATAGTTCGGTTTCCTATCCGGAAATGGGGTGAAAACGGACTTTGGCAGATGTCCTTTGGCGGGCATCCTTCCTGCATTTTCACCCGGCCGACGGAGGTATTGCATATGGTAACTTTTCTTTCCAGACGATTCATCAAAAATTTTGGGGACACCAAACAGCCCGCCGTGCGGCAGGCATACGGTGTTCTTTGTGGCATGCTTGGCATCGTTTTTAACCTATGCCTGTTTGCAATTAAGAGCATTGCAGGCGTTCTGAGCAATTCCATCGCCATCACGGCAGACGCCTTCAACAACTTGTCCGATGCGGGTTCCTCCATCATTACCCTGATCGGCTTTAAGCTAAGCGGGCAGGAGCCGGATCCGGCACACCCTTTCGGACACGGGCGCATGGAATATCTGGCCGGACTGATTGTTTCCGGTATCATCCTGCTGATGGCCGCAGAATTAATTAAGACCTCCGTCAGCAAAATCCTGCATCCCAAGGATCTGACCTTCAATCCGGTGGTCATCGGCATTTTGGCCCTCTCCATTCTGGTCAAGCTTTATATGTACCTGTATAACAAAAGCATCGCATCCAAAATTGAGAGCGCAGCGATGATGGCCACCGCGACGGATTCCCTCTCCGACACGGCAGCCACCACCGTCGTCTTAATCGCATCCCTGACCCAGCATTTCACCGGCCTGCACATCGACGGCTGGTGTGGCATTCTGGTGGGGCTGTTCATTCTCTCTGCAGGGATCGGCGCTGCCAAGGATACCATCAACCCGCTGCTTGGCCAGCCGCCCGAAAAAGAATTTGTGGAGCGCATTGAAAAGATTGTGCTTTCCCATTCCGACATAATCGGCATCCACGACCTGATTGTACATAACTACGGACCGGGCCGGGTGATGATCAGCCTGCACGCGGAAGTTTCCGCCTCCGGCGACATTCTTTTGCTGCACGACACCATCGACAATATTGAGCGGCAGCTGCAAAGCCAGCTGCAGTGCAGTGCCGTTATCCACATGGATCCGGTAGTCACGGACGATGCCGAAACCTCCCTGCTGAAAGAAAAAATGACTTCCATCGTACAGGAAATGTCGCCCGAATTAAAGCTGCACGATTTCCGTCTCGTAAAAGGCCCGACCCACACCAATATTATCTTCGACGTACTGGTCCCTTACCGCTTTAAGCTGGGGGACAGCCAAATCCGCGCCCTGATCGACCAAAAGGCAAAAGCCATTGATCCGACCTATTTCACAGTGGTAAACGTGGATAAGGACTTTACTTGAATGTAAGCCCTGAACTTTATAGGAGGCTTGCCTGCAGGCGGTGCGATGGGAATGCAGCGGCAGGACACCCTTACGGTGCGGGCCGCCCCTATGGCTTCCCAACGGAATCCCGCACCACCAGTTCGCCCGGTATCCGGATCAGTCCGTCCTGCGGCATTTTCTCCTCTTCCCCCTCCACCATGCCCATAATAGTCCGTGCCGCCACACGGCCCACCTCCTTTAACCGCATGTCCAGCGTAGTCAGAAAAGGCCGCAGGTAGCCGGACATTTCCATATTGTCATATCCGGTCACGGAAATCTCTTTCCCTATGGCAACGCCCCGTTCATACAAATAATCGTACACCCCCGCCGCCATCCGGTCATTCATGCACAGAATTGCCGTCACACCGCCGTCCACCAGCCGCCCTGCCAGTTCATAACCGGAATTTCTTTCCCAGTTTCCATAAACCACCATCTCCGGGTTATACAAAACCCCTACCTCATACAACGCCTTTTGGTATCCCAAAAGACGTCTTTGGGTATGGATATTATCCGCCGCCCCCGCAACAACGCCGATTTTCTTATGTCCCATGGAGACCAGATACCGGGTCATGTCAAAGCCGCCCTTCTCGTCGTCTATAATAATGGAAGGAACGCCCGGGTGATCCGAGAGGCCGTATACCATCACCCCCGGAACGGAAAAATTCTCCCCAAAGCAATTGATGTGCCTGCAATGCCCCGCCACATAGACGATACCGTCCACCTTGATCGAAAGCAATTCCCGGATGGCCGGCTGCACGATCTCCTGAAATTTTATTTCGTCATTATACCATGTGTCCTTCCATTTGTCATATATCCGCAAATTGATCAGAATCGTCCGGTATCCCCTGCCCTCGCAATGTGCCATCACGGCTTCGATAATGGGAGCGGCACTTTTGATCTCCGTCAAATCTTCGGTCAATATCCCGATAATCCGGGTCCTTAGTTTGCGGATACCCTGCGCAAAAAAGTTCGGCTGATACCCGGTCTTTTCCACCGCCTCCAATACCCTTTTTTTGGTCGCTTCCCCCACCTTGGGCTTTCCGTTTAAAACATTGGACACCGTACTTGTGGTCACACCGCACATTTCGGCAATCTCTTTGAGTGTCGTCATTTTCCCTTCCTTGGGTCTATCCCATAGACCCGCCCTTCCGTAAACGCCTGCGCTTCCGTTCCTTCCTCCCAGAGCACAATGCCGTCCACCGCTGCGGTCAAAGCCAGGGCTTCCCGGTCCTGTCCGGACAGTTCTTCCACATGGTATGCAAAATTGCGCCGGCCGATAGTATCCGCAAACCCTGGAAGCTTCTCCCTGGCAGGCAGAAATTGCAGCGTCAGCGCTTTTGTATCCACCGCAATGTCAAACCAGGCCTCCCGGCCCTGCCTGTCAAAACCGTAAAACTCCTGCCATGCGGGCAAATGCAGGCAGACAGGCGGCTCAGGATACAGAATCCGCAAATATCCTCCCAGCTGCTTTACGTACCGGTTGCCCTCCGCCTCATTATCTTTCGTGGGAAACTTTATGGCTGCTTCCCGGCAGTCATAAAACAAATTGCCCACGATCCGGGCATCCCGCGAGGTACCGCCACGTTCCAGGCCGTTCATGCGGAAGGAGACGGGTTTTGAAAAATATCCGGCGCTGCGGCAGTTCCCGATCAGGTTTGCCACAATGCGCAGATGATCCGTTCCCTCCCCGTAAATACCGTAGCCGTTTACCACATCATGCTCTTTCATATTATACCAGCCCTTAGAGCCAGGCTCAACCGGAATTTTTGCCTCTTCAAAACGTCCTTCCACATTCCAAATCACATTGTGGTCAATCAGGTTCACACCGTCCCTTGTACACTCAATGAAAATGGCTTCCCTCTGGCAGATCCCATCCAGAAATAGATTGTGTGTAATTCGGTTGTTTTCATTCCCACAATCCAGCCAGAGGTGATCCGCCCGCAATGTATTGCGGAAAACGTTGCGGCGTATGAGGCCGTTTACGCTATTGTGCAGTTTTATGCCCCCCGCCTCCCAGGAAAGCTCCATTTTCTGCCATCCCGTTCCCTCAATCAGGTTATCCTCAATAAGCATATGCTGCGCAAACAGTCCCGCGATCCCGCAGACACCCGCGTCCCGGATCGTACAGCCCCGGATGACACTGTAGCCAATCGTCTGTCCCTCCACGATTTCATGATGCCAGCATTCATTTCCCACATCAATTCCCACACCGTTGGACCAGTCAACGGTACAATTCTCTATCACCCAGTGATGTCCCCTCAGGCAGGAAACTGCCCCCCTTTGGGGAACCGGGGCCCCGCCCGCCGCATGTGCGAAGGTTATTCCCTTTACCCGGATATAAGACAGGAAAGGAATTTCGGGTGCAAAACACTGCTCCCTGCACGTGACCTCAATTTGGTGTCCTGCCGGATCCCCATCGTTTTCCAGGCGGAAATGGATGGTCTGTCCATTGGCCTCCACCCAGTAGCTTTGCTCCTGCTTTGCCAGCTGACAGTACAGTGCAACCTGCTGCAGGGGTTTTTTATCGCAAAAAACCATCCCCCTCCGGTTTAAATACGGCGTCATGTCCGTCTTATCATACTCTATAAAAAGCCGGTCGTGCAGGATATTGACACAGCAAAACGGATTGTAGCCGCGAAAAAGCTCCGGATCCAGACGGTACTGCCATATCCGGCATTTCCCCTGTTCCCCATCGCCCCATGGGCCGCGCTGTATGCGCCAGCCCCTGCTCTCCGAAAAATCCGTCACGATTTCGGATGCCTTGACCGTCACTTCCCCGTCCCCAAAGGCCTCATAGCTTATCATATGGGCAGCATCCAAACCGCCCTGCGCCGGACGCACCCACTCCCGGTACACACCCCCATGGATCAGTACCTGTGTCCCCGGCGTGGCCCGGTTTGCCGCCTCCTGTATGGTGAGAAGGGGATGCCCCAGGCTTCCGTCGTTTTGATCGTCGGCAAGCGGATGTTTTTGATCCACATGCAGCTGCTTTTCATAAACCGTTTGTTTTTCCCAAAAATCAAAGTAAGTCCCATCCGGAAGATATCCTGTCCTGTCCATTTTTTACCCCATTTCCGCGCCCTTTTTGCGCACGCCAACCCTGCGGATTCCCGCAGCCAACAGCCCCACTGCAAGCAATGTGGCATCAAACACGCCCTAAGATAGGAAATAAAATTTCCTATCCTAGGACAAAAGCCGGGAACATCCTCCCGGCTTTTTATGTTACTGTTCACTCTGTGGGCAGTAACCGTTCTATCAAGTCTGCCCTATTGCGTCTATTGCCTTTATTTCATCGCTTCCAGCTTCACATCCAGTTCAATCTGGAATTTCTCTACGTCAAAATCATACAGTTCCTGGAACCCGAAACCATCCATCTGTTTGCACATTTCATCCCACATGGAATCAAACTCTGCATCGTCCTTCGCAAAAATCATTCTCCAGGAATAATCGCACAACGCCTCGTTACACTGGTTACGGATTACGGAAATGTCGGAGGAATCACTGGGCAGCGTCACGCTGACGTTGGGGCTGACCACTAAGAGATTGTTTTTCTTCATATAGTCAACCGGTTCCTCCGCGTCAAATTTTTCCTGCCACTCCCGCTTCATATCCGTCATGGTCGCTTCTTTGTAGGTGCTCCAATACTGACAGGAATAAGGCTCTCCCGTATTGGGATTTGTGCTGATTGCGTCCACAATCCACTGGTTGATGGCATTATTGCCGTCCTGATAGCCTGCCCCGCCATACTCCTCCGGCACCGGAAGGTTATCCATCAAAGCATTGTCGTTAATCAACGTAAATTTGCCGTCGTCGCCGACCGTATAATTGAATCCCTCAATTCCGTTATGCTGGAAAGTCAGCCCTTCAGGGCTTGCATACCAGTCAAGGAACTCCATGATCCTCGCATATTTTTCGTCATCTACCTGGGAACCAACGGCAAACACACGGCCGCTTCCATAGTAGGTATCGGAATCCGCATAGTAAACCTGATCCGCTACAGGCGTATAGATGAACGCATTTCCTGCCTTCAGCCTGTCCTGGGAGTTCCAGAATCCTACCTGCCAGCTATACCACATCAGATACACCTGCCCTGCGGACATTTTTGCACATGCCGCATTCCAGTCCTGTGTACCGGAATCGGGATCCACCAGACCCCTGACCTGCGCATCGTTTAAGAATTTCAAAATCTAATAATAGGTACCGGCCTTATCCGTCAACGGAATGAAGGTATTGTCGGGCTTCAAAATGGCAGAACCCTTGATCTTTTCGCCGTACCATGTGGTCAGCTGTACAACATTCGCAATGCCCAGCATACCGTCGCCGCCGTCCCAGTCGGCCCAAAGGGAGAACGGATACGCGGGATCCCCGCTCTCATTGGTGGGATGCGCTTTCATCATCTGCTCCAGCACATCCAAAAGCCCGTCCAAATCTTTAATTTCGGGACATCCCAGTTCGGAATACAGATCCCAGCGAAGCAAAGGACTGGAATAAATGACGTCCTGCGAATAGTCGGTCGGGGACGTATTGGTCATCTGTGCCGGAATCCCGTAAGTGATACCCGCTTCATTTCCGGGCAGTCCTTCGTTGAATGTCTTAATCTGATCCTCATAGGTCATCAGGTTGGAATAGTTGCCAATCTCCGCGCTGATATCCTTGACCAATCCGGCCGAAACACAGTCCGCAAAATCTGCTCCCTCCAAAATCAGGATATCGCCCAAATTTCCGGTGCTTGCCCTGGTCTGGAAAACCGCGTCCCCCGCTACCTGCGGCGCGATAATGTTCAGTTCCAGGTTAAAGCGGTCCTTGACGACCTTGTCAAACCAACCGGTCTGTATGCCCTGGTAGTTGGCTGCCACGTCATAAATTTCGAGGGACAGCAATTCCTTGTCGGAGCCGGAAGCCGTATCGGAACCGGCATCTTCCTGCTTGCTCTCTGCAGGCGCTTCCTCTTTGCCATCGTCTGCCTCCACGTTTTCCGGCTGGGCAGCTGCAGGCGTTTCCTTGGCAGGCGCACTTCCGCATCCTGCAAGCATTCCTGCCAGCATCGCCGATGTCAGCAGCATGGACAATACTTTCTTACTCTTCATTTCTGATCCTCCTTTATTGATTTCCTTGCTCTATAAGGTAAAACATCAGCCTTTTACAGCGCCGATCATAATACCCTTGGTAAAAAACCTCTGGAAGAACGGATACACCAAAATAATGGGCGTCACAACAACGATTGTCACCGTCATACGAATGGAAGTAGCCGTCTGTGCATGTGCCAGACTCGCCGCCAGGCTGGCCGACGAAGTGGTATTGTTGACCAGCGCCTTTAGGGAACTGGCCTGATTGATATACTGGTACAAGGTAAATTGCAGCGTATAAAGCTTGCTGTCCGTCACCAAAAGCAGGGTATCCTGAAAAGCATTCCACTGCGCTACCGCCGCAAAAATCGCCACCGTCGCAAGAATCGGCTTGATGATCGGAATGATGATGGAAAAGAACACCTTCAACGTTCCGGCCCCGTCGATTTCCGCCGCATCCTGCAGTTCCTTGGGCACGGATTCCACAAAGGTCTTACAGAGAATGATGTAAAAAGGCTGCACCGCCATCGGCAGAATATACCCCCAGAAATTATTCGTCAAATGCAGGTTGCGCATCGTGATAAACCAGGGAATAATCCCGGCGTTAAAATACATGGTGGCCGCCACCATCCGATACCACAGCTTGCGCTTCCAAAGTGTCTCCCGCGTAAACATGAAACCCAGGAACGCCGCAATCACCACCGTCAGCGCCGTCCCGATCACCGTCCTTTCCACGGAAACCTTTGCGGCCGAAAACAAATCCGGAATTTTCATCACCTGCTGGTAGTTGTGAAAATGCACTTCCTTTGGCCAAAACAACACCTTTCCCCGCTGGCTCAAATCGTTGGAACTGATCGTATTGATAAAAATATAGTAAAAAGGATATGCGCACACAAAGGCAAAGAGGGAATAGACCACATACGTGACCACGCTTATGATACGGTCCCCAATGCCGACCTTATATTTCACCGACTTGCCATGCGCGTTGTTTTTCTGCTTCATCATAAAATACCCCTACATTCCACAGGCCATGCCTGCACACCTGTCACAAAGAGTCACCCGGTATCCCATGGACGGTCAGATAAAACCTTCGCCCCTGATCAGCTTTGAGATTCCGTTGGTACAGCACAAAAGCAAAACGCTCACCACCGATTTCAAAATACTTATCGCAGTGGAAAGGGAATAACCGCCGCTTCCCATCGCCAGGTTGTATACATAGAGATCCAGCACCTCAATGCTCTCTTTATTGAATGCGTTCTCAAATACAAAATACTGTTCCATACCGTTTGACAAAAAGTTGGCAAGGCTCAACATCACCAGCACAAAATAGGTCGGGAGAATGCTGGGGATTGTGATATTCCAAATAATCTGCATCCTGGAAGCGCCGTCCACCCGCGCCGCTTCGTTTAACTCCTCGTCAATTCCGGTAATGGCGGCAATATACATAATCGCTGACCAGCCCGCATTTTTCCAAGTCAGCCACAGCCACATTTTAAACCACACATGTCTGGTAGACTGCAAAAACAGCTGCGGGGTATCGATAACGCCAAGGTTCATCAGTACCGAATTGACCACACCCGTGCTGTTTAACAGGCAGTAGGCAATGGAATAAACCAATACCCAGCTGATGAAATTGGGCAGCGTCGTAACGGTTTGTACAAACTTCTTAAAGGGCACACATTTGATCTCGTTTAAAAACACTGCAAAGATCATGGGGAACCATGAAAATAGAAGGCTTAATCCGCTCATGGCAAAGGTATTGCGCAGAACCTTTAGGATCTGCATCGTTTTTACCGGGTTATCCACCATGGATTTAAACCATTTCAGTCCCGCAAACTGATTGATGGACAACGGGAACGGCGGTTTGTAGTCAAAAAACGCGTACACCCACCCGTAAAGCGGATAATAGGAAAATACCGCCACCAAGGCCAGAAAGGGAACGATATAAAGGAATTCCTTAAAGCCCCTTACTTTTCTTTTATTCTGGAAAAAACGCTTCATCTGCCGCCTCCTGTTCTGGTAAGTTCCAGCACTGCCACACTAAGTTTTGGCATTTTATAGGTGAAATTTTGTGCCGCCCCCAAAAGCGCAAACGTCCGGTCACAAACGCACACAGGGTTTTCAAAACTGTTTTTGGCCCGCATTTCCCCGGTAAGGACATGGGCCAGATACGCATCCTCCACGTCACAGTCCAGTGAAATGTGCATTTCCTCTTCCTCCTGTGCAAGATTTACCAGCTTGATATAGATCCGGTCCTGCGTATCCGTCACCACACAGCTTTGCGCAGGGAAGGAAGGAAGCATGGCTTCGCCTATCAGCCTTTTCCCCCGGTATAATGCAATGCGCCGCCCGTCCGTCCGGTAGGCAAACCTGCAAAAGCCGTCCGGCGTCCCCTCGTTTGCCGCCCCATCGTCTGCAAAACGGGCAAGTATTTTCGTCCTGGGCCCTTCCTTCTCAAACAGGACGTGCTCCTTTTCATCAATCTTCCACAAAATCGGCTTTACATTCTCCACATTCCACGCCGCAGGGGGATTGGTCTCATCACTGACATAGGCGGTATCCGGCATCCGGGAAGGAAAAATCCCCAGGACAAACTCCCTGCCCCCTTCCTGCATCAGTTCTATCTCAAAGGTTCCGTTTTCTGCCGTCTCCTCCCCAAAAACAATCAGGATTTCATCCAGCTTCGCCCCAAAATGGCGGCGGCTCTCGGCAAGCTGTTCTTCGTCCGGCGCTCCAACCACAAAGCTGTCGCCCTCCGCCTCTGCCCTGCCCATCACTTCATGGGTCACAGCCTGTTCTTCCCCGTTCCAGAAAGGCCTGCGGTACCGTACCCCCGGCTGTCCAAGCAGGGCAAGCCGCCCCTTTAGGGGCCTTGGAATCCGTCCGGTCTCCAGCCGGGATGCCACCACGTGATCGCCCCTAAAGCTTCCGAACAGCTTCCAGACATAATAACTGGGAATCCCGAAACTCTCCCGGTTATTGAATAAAATCAGATTCGGGAACCAGGCCTGATAATGTACGTTTTCCAAAAGCGGCGCATAAGAGGCAAGGGTTACGATATCCTGGTTCCTCTCCACTCCGGTGAAAAACGCCGCTTCCCCCAGCGCCCCGTACAATTCGCCCACATAACCCCGCACCACCGCCACTTCCCCGAGGAAAATCTCAGGGCCGCCACGGTCATAGCCGTCAAACAACTCCGTATTCTCTGCGAACCATTCCGCAGTATCATAATAATGCTCGTCTACCAGCTGTGTCTTTTGCCCCTTTTTCTCCAAATGGGAATTGGCTATACAGCGGATATGGGGATATTTTTCTTTGATGGCATGATAGAACTTCTGGTACCGTTCTTCGTATGCCTCCCCCCAGTTCTCGTTGCCGATCTCAATATAGTTAAGACGGAACGGTTCGGGATGCCCCATCTTTGCCCGAAAGGCTCCCCATTTCGTCGAAGCATCCCCCACCGCATATTCAATGGCGGATAAAGCATCCTTTAGGGTATCGTCAAAAGCCTCCCCTTCCAGCAGCACTTCCTTTCTGGCCTGACAGGTCATGCCGCAGTTACAGACATACAAGGGCTCCATATCCAAATCCTCGCAAAACTGGAGATACTCATGGAAACCCACGCCGTCATAGGTTCTGTAATGCCACATCAAAAGCTTTCCGGGACGTTCCCAGACCGGCCCCACCGTATCGGCAAAGCGCCACATGGTAGACGGCGTAAAGCCCTCCACAATGCACCCCCCGGGGAACCGGAAAAACTTGGGCCGCAGCGCCTTTAACTTTTCGGCGATATCGCAGCGCAGTCCGTGTCCCATGAATGTACGGACCGGCATCAGCGAAACAAAACCGATATGTAACCGTCCGCCCTGCGGGCAAAAAAGCCTAAGAACCATATCCTGACCGCCGTCTTTGGCTTCATATTCCAGGTCATACCGTTTCCAGACATCC
>CARDPF010000061.1 GCA_948960675.1 uncultured Eisenbergiella sp. | reverse complement strand
TTGTAAAATATATTGTTTTCACCGGCCAAAAACCGGTGCGGTTTCAGATATCCGGCAATGCTTCAGACCTCGTACACCGTATGTATTATCTCAAAAGTGTTTTGAAAAGTCAACATCTTCCATTGCAAAAATACGGTTTTTAGATTTATTTTATGATTCCTTCTTTAGAAATCCGTGTCAGAAGTTCCTCCAACGCCTGCGGCACAGGAATCCGCTTTCCGTTGGACGCATGGCAGGAAACGGTATATGGCGCCGTATTCCCTGATAACTGACAACACTTTGCTTCTTTGTTTAGCTGGACATAAAAAAGCAGTCCCTTCATATTTTTTATGTGTGCCTGTTGTTTTGACATGCGAAATAACCATTTGCAAAGGTTGTTGTCTTTTTGAACCGTACATTTTGGGATTTTTTTATCCGGGGCTCCCACAATTGCCGCCATCATGTAATTAGGGGCCAAATATTCAGACAAAAAAGGATACTTTTCCGTCTCCGTTAAATAAGTCGCTGTCTTTTCCATTTGTGATACCGCTTTGTTTGCCTTATGTTCCTGTCCGCTCCCTTTCAACTCTGCCAGACAGGTTATACGCACTTCTCTTTTGTCTTGAAAAACAGAAAAAAGAATATCACTGATCTCTTCTCCTTCCTTTAAATCCTGTATCACTCCCTTATCCAGCTTTACCACATCCATTTGCCAGCCATCCGATAACTCTACCGGCATAAACGCCTTACTGCCACTTTCTGCATCTTCAATTTTCACAGGACATGAGCCTTGATATTGTATCGCAATTTGCGTTTTCCCAGTTTCCTTTTGTCCTTTGCTTCTATTTTTATCTTTAGCCATTCCAACCCTCATTCACATCCCAATTCCACCCCATATAAAGAGGTGTAAACTTCATTTACCTCATCAGATACCTCATCAATCAGGTACGAGTTGATTTCCGTTTGGGACTCATTCAACAGGTTTTCATATTCCTGATTTTCCTGCAGCTTATAAGCGGAAAGGCTTTTTGACGGTATAACGGTATTTTCATCAACAATTTTTAAAACTTCCCCGCCTGCCCCTTTTTCCATCAAATTTCCCGCATAAAACAAATTACTCGCAACCGACAGCAGATAAGGACTATGGGTGGTGAGGAATACCGTACTTTGATTGACATTGGCAAACAACGCGATATATTCCATCAGCTTTTTCTGCATGGACGGATAGAGATGCGCTTCCGGTTCCTCAATAATCACAAATGCCCTTTCCTTTTTCAACATCAAAATATACAACAAATTGAGCAGCCACAATACTTCCTGCTGTCCGGAAGAAGCAAAATTGATTTTTATCGTTTCCGGACTTTTGCTGATTTTTAAAACTTCTTCCCTCCCGTTCAAATAAAAATATTCCCCTTTAAGCATATCAATAAGCTGTCTGGAAACAACGTCATCGTCGAAGTCCCAACCGGTGTTCCCATAGTACCGGTGCGCCTGTTTTACCCCTTCCGCAAATTTGCCCCGTACGCTGTCTATGATGGCCAAAAATTTTTCCGTAATCAGATCCAGATTTGCTGCGCCGCTCAAAATACCGTTGTTGTCTGACATAACAGTGAGCAGGCTTCTTCCCGCAGGAATATAGTACACCTCCATCTCATCCCCAAAAACGGCGTTTACCTCGTGTACAATTCTCTGCCTGTTTCGTTTCTTTTCCTCATCCGCCAGGGCAAGGCTAATTTGTCCGTTCTGCAAGGAATCATGCATTTGTTCTGCCTGCTTTTCCAGTCTTTTCACCTGTCTCATCAATGCAGGCGAATATGTCACCCCGACATATCTTTCTCCCACTCTGTCAGCTTCCGATAAATCGGCTTGGATCCAAATCTCATCCGAAAAAAAATACTGCATTTTCAGTTCGCTTTCCATTCTCCAGCTCGGCCCGAAAAGTCTGACAAAAATTTCTTTTTTTAGCCTGTTTGCAATCATTTTATTGAATCTTTTGTCGATTATTTCACCGTCATACCGATTTTTCTCGGCAAGCTGGAATAGGAAATCGGTAATCGTGGTTTTGATCAGATGAAAAAAATATACGCTCTTGGCAATTGTGCTTTTTCCCGTTGCCTGCTCACCGATTAAAATGTTGAACCGGTTAATGTCCATTTCGAAATTCCTGACAGGACCGTTATTCTCGATCACAATTTTATGCATCTTTTCGTTCCTTCCTGACAGCGATGCCTAACCGATTTTACGTGTGGCCTCCGACAGCCACGCGGCCTCCTCTTCGGTTAAATAAGGCGCAATCTTTTCATACACCTGCGCATGGTAGCGGTTGAGCCGTTCGATATCCTTTGGCTGCATCAGGGAAACATCAATGGCATCCAGGTCTATGGGCGCAAAGGTGAGGGTTTCGAAATACATAAACTGCCCGTCCCCGTTCTTGACGCCATTTCTGACGACCATCACATTTTCCGTCCGGATACCGTATCTTCCCTCTATATAAACGCCGGGCTCATTGGTCACATCCATCCCAGCCTCCAAAACCGCTTCCTTCATCCCCTCTGTATACTTCCAGCGCAGTCCCTGCGGTCCCTCATGGACATTTAAAATATAGCCGACGCCATGGCCGGTGCCGCATTTGTAATCCATATTCTGATCCCACATGGGCTGGCGCGCCAAAATGTCCAGATTACGCCCGGTACAGCCATAAAGAAATTTCGCATCGGTCAGCTGCAGCATCCCCATGGCCACTGCCGTAAAATGCCTGCGTTCCTCATCCGTAACCGGCCCTAAAACAATCGTCCGGGTCACATCCGTCGTACCGCCCAGATACTGTCCGCCGGAATCCACCAAAAGCATTCCCTCTTGCGCAAGCTTTGCATGACTTTCCGGCGTCGCCTCATAGTGCATCATCGCCGCGTTTGCCCGGTATGCGCTGATGGTGGGGAAGGAAAGATCCAGATACCCTTCCACCTCGCTGCGCAAATGGTCCAAATGCTGTGCGGCCGAAAGTTCCGTCATCGGGATCTTGCCGATATTCGTTTTTATCCAGTAAATAAATTTGCAAAGCGCTGCGCTGTCCTTTATAAAAACTTCCTGCATATGGGCCAGTTCCACCGGGTTTTTAATCGCCTTCATCAGTTCGGTGGGATTGGCCCCATCCACGATTTGGGCATGCCCTGCGATGGTTTTGTAAAATGCATAGCTGACCTGTCCCGGATCGCAGAGCACCTTGCCGCACACCGCGCCGTTCTCCAGATAGGAAAGGGGTTCCCCGTAAGGATGCAGCGTAATGCCATATTTTGCGGCATGTTCCCGCAGGCTGTCCGTCACCGCCTGCTCCTGTACAAAATAGTGGCATTCCTCCCCGGTCACAAAAGCATAGGAAAGCGCCACCGGATTGCATTCCACATCGCTGCCCCTGATATTGAGCAGCCACATCAGGTCATCCAGCTTGCTCAAAAAATGCCCGGACACTTCTTTTTCCTCCAGCTTCTTGCGCAGCATGGAAAGCTTTTCCCCTGCGGTTTTGCCGCAGATCGCCTCATCCAGCACCGTCACCGGATGACAGGGCAGCAAAGGACGGTCCGTCCACACCTGGTCCGCCAGATCTTTATCATAGACAAACCGGATCTTTTTCTCTTTCAGCTTCTTCTCCAGCTTCTGCCCAAACTTGGTATCTACCACCCTGCCGTCAAAGCCAAGGGTCTGTCCCTCCTCCATCTTTTGCGCAAGGAAATCCTCTTTTTCGGGCACACCCTCCTCCTGCATACGGTACAAGGTCACGCCGGTTCCCGCAAGTTCCTTCTCTGCCTGAATAAAATAACGGCCGTCCGTCCACAGACCCGCTTCTTTTTGCCCCACAAGCAGGGTACCGTTGGAACCCGAAAAATTGCACAGGTATTCCCGCACCTTGAAATAAGCGTCCACATACTCCGAATTGTGAAAATCCGCAGTGGGAACCATGTACCAGTCCACGCCGTTTGCCTTCATGACCGCACGCAGGGCGGCCAGCCTGTCACATATTTTTTGATTCATCTTTTCTCCATTTCTGCGCTGCTTTGTTATACAGACGCAAACCTTTGCATGATTTTTTGACACCGTTTTAGCACCAAAATACTTCTCTTAACTTTTCTAAAAGTTGCAGATATTATGAACTTTTCACTTTCTAATGTTGGATATTAGCTTCTCAGTACCCGGATGCCCCGTTTTTCTCCAACAGTCCCACTGCCGAAGAGGTTCCGATGCGCTCGCAGCCTTCCCGCAAAAACGCCTCCAGGTCTTCCCTTGATTTCACACCGCCTGCGGCCTTGATCTTTACCCCCGGGCCGATATGTTCTTTAAAAAGCCGTACATCCGCAAGGGTCGCGCCGCCGCTTCCAAAACCGGTGGAAGTTTTGATGAAATCCGCTCCCGCTGCCGTCACCGCATGACACATGGCGATTTTCTCTTCCTCCGTCAAATAGCAGGTCTCCACAATGACTTTAAGGATATGGCTGCCACAGGCCCTTTTCAGCACACGGATCTCTTCTTCCACTTTTTTATACAGATGGTTTTTCACGTCGCCGATATTCACCACCATGTCGATCTCGTTTGCCCCGTCCCGCAAAGCCTCCCTCACCTCGGCAGCCTTTGCGGCCGTCACGCTGTACCCCAGCGGAAAACCGACCACCGTGCAAATATTCAGTTCCGGATATTTCTCATGCACACGCCTGATATAGGCCGGCGCAATACAGACCGAAGCGGTATGATACGCTACAGCCTCCCCGCAAAGCTTTTCCAAGTCCTCCCAAGTGGCATACGCTTTCAACTGCGTGTGGTCAATATGGGACATAATTTCGCTTTTCTCCATACTGTCTTCTCCTTTCCAAACGGTTTATTCGGCTATGGCATATCCGAATGCTCCCCCGTTCTTTTCACTGTCCCTCCACATTCTTTCCCTGCTTAAACCATGAATATTGTATCACATAAGCCTTTTACTGTCATCCTTAACCTATCACAATTTACATCAAAGCCCTCGCAAAATCGCGCACAGGGCACGATTTTGACTTCGCGGGATTATGGCTGAACTGTTACATCAAATCAATATTATGGATTTCCATGAAAATATTTATTTTTTTCTTGTGCAGACCCCCAAAGCCATGTTACAATAATATAGATTTTAACAAATTCAATTGATAAAGCATCCCATCCATCATTTCCGGCATGATCGGAAGCATACTCCAACCATACAATTGCATTTGTTTTTTTACAAGGAGGATATCTGCGATGTACTCTCAATAGGTATTTTTACAGAAAGGTGGTAATTTTATGGAACTTCAAACAACTCATAATTTTTCTGATATCACACAGGAAATCCTTCATCTTTCCCGTCTGAGCGAAAGGGCCGGAACCATTGATCCCGACTTGTACACCAAATACGATGTCAAGCGCGGGCTGCGCGATTTAAACGGCAAGGGTGTTCTGGCAGGCCTGACAAACATTTCTGACGTCCGCGCAACACAAATGGTGGACGGCAAATCGGTTCCCGCACACGGCAAACTATTTTACAGGGGCTATAATGTGGAAGATCTGGTCAGGGGCATCAATGCAGATAACCGCTTTGGTTTCGATGAGGTCACTTATCTTTTGCTCTTTGCCAAACTGCCCTCCCCGGAGGAATTGGCCTCATTTTCCGAACTCCTATCTTCCTACAGAAGCCTGCCGACCAGTTTTGTCCGTGACATTATCATGAAAGCACCCAGTAAGGACATGATGAACACGCTTGCCCGTTCCGTCCTTACTTTATACTCTTACGATGACCGGGCAGACGACGTTTCCCTGCCAAACGTATTGCGCCAATGCCTGCAGCTGATCAGTCTTTGCCCCATGCTTTCCATTTACGGCTATCAGGCATACAGCCATTATCACGACGGCAACAGCCTTTATATACACCAGCCTGTACATGAACTTTCCATGTCGGAAAACATTTTACATATACTGCGTCCGGACAGCCAATATACCCCTCTGGAAGCGCGCATTTTGGATATTGCACTCATCCTGCATATGGAACACGGCGGCGGTAACAACTCGTCGTTTACCACAAGGGTCGTCACTTCTTCCCTGTCAGACACCTATTCGGTCATTGCTGCGGCAATCGGCTCCCTCAAAGGCCCCCGCCACGGCGGCGCCAACATTAAGGTAGTCCGGATGTTTGAAGAATTAAAAGCCGAGGTCCGTGACTGGAACGATGATGAGGAAGTCAGCCGTTACTTAGAGCGCCTCCTGCACAAGGAAGCCTTTGACCATGCAGGCCTGATTTACGGCGTAGGCCATGCGGTGTATTCCAAATCCGACCCCAGGGCCGTTATCTTTAAGAGTTTCGTTGAAAAGCTCTCCGAAGAAAAGGGACTGCATGATGAATTTGAACTCTATAACCGGGTGGAACGCCTGGCCCCCAAGGTCATCGCGGGTGAACGGCAGATGTACAAGGGCGTAAGCGTCAATGTAGACTTTTACTCCGGTTTTGTCTACAAAATGCTTGGCCTTCCCATGGAACTGTATACACCGATTTTTGCCATAGCCCGTATGGTCGGCTGGAGCGCGCACCGCATGGAGGAACTTGCAAACAACGGAAAGATTATCCGTCCCGCCTACAAAACGCTTTGCTCTGACAAAGACTATGTACGGCTGGCGGACCGAAAACCAAAAACCAAGCCGCAAGCATAAGCAAAGAAAAACAAGACATCTGCACCATTTGGCTGCAAATGTCTTGTTTTTTGGCTGCAATTTGCGGGCAAGGGGGCATCACGACAGCAAAAACGCCTTTACCGCTTCTTTCATTTCCCCCCGTCCACACTGGATATCATGAACCACCGGGGCGGTCCGGAGCTGTGCCACGGCAGCCGGAACCTGCACCTTTCCGATTTTCTCCAGTTCGTCCACCAGCGCAAAATCCTCTTTGTCCCGATACTTTTCATCAATAGCCGCCATCACGCTTTTGGTAAACTTGAAAGGACTTGCCGTGGAAACAATGACGGTCTTGGTCTGGTCCGCCGTCTCCTGCCTGTATTTATCATACACGGCCGCCGCCACTGCCGTATGGGTATCGGTCACATAGCCAAACGACTCATAAAGGGACCGGATTTTTGCCGCGCATTCCTCCTGTGTGGCGTAATTTCCATAAAAGTCCGAAAGCTGTTTTTCCATCTTACCGGTAATTGCATACTTCCCTTCCTGCCCAAGGGACTGCATAAGGGATGCTGTCTTTTGGGCATCCTCCCCCGCAATCCGGTATACCAGCCGCTCTAAGTTGCTGGAAACCAAAATATCCATGGAAGGAGAAGTTGTCAGCACAAAATCCCGGTTCTTGTCGTATACGCCCGTGGCAAAAAAGTCATATAGAACCTTGTTGTCATTGGAAGCGCAGATCAGCTTACGCAGGGGGAGTCCCATATTCTTGGCATAATAGGCGGCAAGAATATTCCCGAAATTCCCGGTAGGCACTACTACATTGATCTCCTCCCCGGATGTAATTGCATGTTCCCGCAATAGCTGTGCATAAGCATACACATAATATACTATCTGGGGAACCAGCCTCCCGATATTGATGGAATTTGCGGAAGAAAACTGATACCCCCTCTCACGCATCCACGCTGCCAACTCCTCATCCGCAAACAGCTGCTTTACACCGGTCTGGGCATCGTCAAAATTGCCGTATATGCCCACTACCCGTGTATTCTTTCCCTGCTGGGTCACCATCTGCCGTTCCTGAATCGCACTGACACCGTTTTTGGGATAAAATACCAGAATTCTGGTTCCTTCCACATCCGCAAAGCCCTCCAACGCCGCCTTCCCGGTATCCCCGGAAGTCGCTGTCAGAATGACAATTTCGTTTTCCACATGATTCTTCTTCGCTGCCGTCGTCATCAAATGCGGCAAAATGGACAGCGCCATATCTTTAAAAGCGATGGTTTTCCCGTGAAACAGTTCCAGATAATAGGAGCCTCCCACCTTCTTGACAGGAGCAATGGACGGCGTGTCAAATTTTGCATCATAGGCCTTCCCGATACAGGATTTTAACTCTTCCTCCGTAAAATCCGTCAGCAAAAGCTTCATGACTTCATACGCTATCTCCTGATAATTCATCCCTGCAAACGCTTCCATCGTCCGGTCAAAAACCGGCAGCCGGTCCGGTACAAAAAGTCCCCCGTCCTTGGCCAAGCCCTGCAAAATCGCCTTGGAAGCCGGCACCCTTTCCTGACTTCCCCTTGTACTTCCATAAAAAATATCCATGGCCTACCTCTTTCCCATATTCCGCAAACCCACTGCACTTTTCCAACACGTGCCCCATTATACTATAACTTCGGGCACTTTGCAATCCCTGCTCATCCGGAAAATGGGTAGGGCAGTAACAGTTGGTAACAGGGCAGACTTGTCTGAACTGTTACAACAGTTGGTCACTTTTCGCGGGTCAGGAATGTGCATCTTTGGTCACTCAAAGAATTCGTGGCCTCCATAGGCAAAGAGCCGGGTGAGACACCTGTCAAACCACCGCATATTTTTGGGATCGGCGGCCTTACGGGCGGCAAAATAAAGCGCCCCCTGAGAGATATCCTCCCCTTTTAACGCCCTCTCCACAGCGGCTGCGGTCTCTTTACTTGCCACCACCCTTTTGATGCTCCCGCTTCCCACCGGGGAAAACTGGGCTTTTCCACCTTCCCTCTGATAGACCACCTCCGTCACGGTATCCGGAAAATATTCGCTGTTCACCCGGTTTAGCACAACATTTGCCACCAAAAGCTTGCCTGTCTCATCCTCCGTACCCGCTTCCGCTTCCACAATCTTGAGCAGCGTTTCGTAATCCTGCTCGTTTAGCTCATATTTGTATTCTTCCTTTTTCTCCAAAACATTTACGGCAATCACCGGACGCAGGGATTCGATTTCCCCGGCTTGTCCGCTGCTTTGCACTTTGTCAAAATCCAAAAGCTCCTCCACACAGACAAGCGGCTCATCGGCGAATGCGTTCTCCGCCACGTACCTGTTAATCTGTTCTTCCTTTACACAGAACCAGGCCGCCGCCAAAATCAGGGAAAAGACCGTCATTATGGACGCATATTTTTGAAACATGGCAATTCCTTCCTTTCCCTATATTTTATACAGCCTGTCCTCCCAAAATGACATATTTTCAGAGACAAATTGCGACAGGATGTGATACTATAGGAGTTGGAATCTTACAAGGAGGAATTTTCATGTACCGCAAATTTTTACCTGCCTTTTGGGCGGCCACCGCTACACTGCTTGCCGTCCTGACAATTACCGGGTGTGGTGCCCTAAACGAACCGCAGCAGGCCAGCGGCTACTATTTTGACACTTTGGTGACACTCACCGCTTACGGCAAAAACGCGGACGCCGCTTTGGAGGAAGGGCTTGCCCTCTGTGCCCAATATGAAGCACTGTTTAGCTTTACCAGGGAAGGGAGCGATATCTGGAAAATAAACCATGCAAACGGACAGCCGGTACAGGTGCATCCCGACACTGCCTTCCTAATCAACACCGCCCTCCATTATGCAAAACTGACAGACGGACTGATTGATCCCACCGTCACCCCCCTCTCCATGCTTTGGAACTTTTCCGGCAGTCCCCCGGGCCCCGTGCCGGATCCTGAGCAGATTGAGGCGCTCCTTCCCCACGTAAATTACCGCTATGTGCATGTGCAGGACAACACCGTCCGTTTGGAAGATCCCGACACCCAAATTGATCTCGGTTTCCTCGCCAAAGGATATATCGCAGACCGCCTCAAAGAACTGTTTTTGCAGCACGAAATCAAATGCGGCCTGATAAACCTAGGCGGCAACGTGGTCGCCATAGGCTCCAAACCGGGAAACCGGCCGTTTCGCACCGGCATCCGCAAACCTTTTGGAGCCCGCAGCGAAACGGCGGAAATTGTGGACTTATCCGATCAATCTTTGGTGACTTCCGGAAGCTACGAGCGTTGTTTTACACAGGATAACGTTCTTTACCATCACATTTTGGATCCTGCCACCGGCTATCCTGCCCAAAGCGATTTGTACAGCGTCACGATCCTGTCTTCCTCTTCGCTGGAGGGGGACGCTTTAAGTACCGCCTGTTTTCTTCTGGGACAAAAAAAAGGACAGGAATGGATTGCATCCCTGCCGGACACGGAAGCCCTCTTTATCACAAAAGACCAAAAAATACACAAAACCGACGGCTTTCCGGATTAACCAAATCACACGAAAAGCCGTCGGCCAAAATGCCGGTTTATAATGCGTTTGCCACTACTTCTGCGGGTATTGCAAGGTCATCATACTGGTTATAGCCGGAAAAAGTCATGACCGCATGCGCCGATACCGCCATTCCCGGCATATCCTCCACCGTAAGTTTGTCCATCTCCAGTTCCATGCGGACCGGCAGCAGGGTTACGGCGTCAATTTCAAAAATCACCGGGAAGGAACCTTCCGTAAGGATTTCCGATACAGACAGGATTTCCGAATACTGCTCCATGTAGGAACCGTCCACCACACCAAGAATCCGGATCAGATTGCCGTCCACTTCCACTACGGCTGTTTTGGTATCAATTCCTGCAATGTTAAAGGTATCCTCCATCACCGACTGCTGTGTGGCGGAAGAAAGCGTATAGGAAACGTCCCAATTTTCGTCCCCCGCCTCTTTCTCATACATATACACCGCACCGTCCGTGACCTGCGTGTACATTTCCATACCCATGCTCTCGGCAAACTCGTCCCCCATTCCGGCGGCAGTCATTGCGATTCCCACTACAGCGTGGCCGACGGTTTTGCTCTGCGTAAGTTCTACCGACATATCCAATTGTATGCCCAATTCGCTCTCTGCATCCACAAGCGTTACCTGCTCCGCCAGTGTCTGGCGCACACTTCCAACCTTTTCACACTGGGCGTTCACCACACCGATCAGCTGTTCTGCCGTAAAAGGCAGCTGGGCTTCTTTGGCCTGTGCGTCCATCTTCCCTCCACAGACTAAAAATGCTGCGCCTGCCAATGCCATCAGATACTTACCCCATTTTCCCATTACTGCATCCTCCTGTTAATCATATTTTTTCCCTGCAAGAATTTCCTTGTAGTCTTTCAGGTTCCTCTTTAAAAGCGCCGGCGTATCCAGATGATAAGGACACTTTTGCTTACAGCTTCCACACTCCAGACATTTTTCAATCTGCATCATTTTATCCTGCGCCTGCTTAGTCAACTGCGCTGCAGACGGGGAACGCCGGATTAAAAGCGACATTCTGGCGCAGGTATTGATCTCGATTCCCGCCGGACAGGGCATGCAGTAACCGCAGCCCCTGCAGAACTCCCCGATCAGTTCCTCCCTGTCATGCGCAATGACCTCCTGTAGTTCTTGTGTCATCACAGGAGGGTTTTCGATGTAGGACAGGAATTCGTCCAGTTCCGGCTCCCGCTGTACCCCCCAAATGGGAAGCACATTGTCAAACTGCGCCAAATAAGCATAGGCTGCAGCAGAATTGGTAATCAACCCGCCGGCCAGCGCCTTCATGGCAATAAAACCCATTCCCGCAGCCTTACACTGCTCCTGCAGGGCAAGATCCTCCTCACTGGCCAAATAGCTGAAAGGAAACTGCAGCGTTTCATACAGGCCGCTCTCCACCGCTTCCCGCGCGACATGCAGCCGGTGGTTGGTAATGCCGATATGGCGGATCTTTCCCTGTTCTTTCGCTTTTACCATGCAATCATAAATCCCGCTCTCATCCCCGGGTTTTGGGCAAAAAGAGGGATTGTGGAACTGGTAAATATCCAGATAATCCGTCTGCAGATTGGTGAGCGTAGTTTCCAGTTCCCTCCAAAAACCTTCCGGCGTCACGGCCCCCGTCTTGGATGCAATATAGATTTTATCCCGCATTCCGGCAAATGCAAGCCCCAGTTTATGCTCGCTGTCCGTGTAATAGCGCGCCGTGTCATAAAACGTAATCCCGGCTTCATAGGCCCTGCGCAGAAGCCGCACCGCCTCAAAATCCCCGATCCGCTGGATCGGAAGCGCCCCAAAGCCGTTCTTATCTGTCACAATTTTTGTACTTCCCAGCGTTACTTTCCCCATAAAAGTCCTCATTTCTGGTAACAGTTCAGACAAGTCCGCCCTGTTACGGCATCATGTTCTCTTACAAAACACTGCGTGATCCAATTAATTGCCGGAAGGATTTTGTACAATTACCTTCTTGGGACATTTCTCTGCACACGCACCGCAGCCGATACATTTCTCCTGATCAATTGTGGCATGGAAATCCTCCACAGTCACCGCTTCTGCCGGACAGTTTTTCTTGCAAAGCATGCAGCCGATGCAACCTGCGCTGCAGGCTTTCATGGTTGTTGGCCCCTTGTCCTTGGAACTGCAGGCAACCGCATACTTTGCGTCATAGGGAATCAGGGAAATCAAATGCTTGGGACAAACCGCCACGCATTTTCCACAGGCCTTACAGGCTTCCTTATCCACTACCGCCACACCGTCTATGACATGGATCGCGTCAAAAGGACAGGCCTTGACACAGCTTCCAAACCCCAGACAGCCATAGTCACAGGTTTTTGCGCCGCCGTTTGGCACAAAGGAAAGCATCCGGCAATCCTCAATCCCCGTATAGGCATAATCCACGGATGCCTTCCCACAGGTTCCCTGACAAGCCACAAAAGCCACCATGCGCTTGCCCTCCCCTGCTTCCACCCCCATGATGGCCGCTACCTTTTTCCCGACGGCCTCCCCTCCTACCGGACAGGCATTGACAGGCGCCTCCCCCTTGGCGATCGCCGCAGCAAGGGCGCTGCAGCCCGCATAACCACAGCCACCGCAGTTATTTCCCGGAAGAACCCCCAAAACGGCTTCCTCCTTCTCATCCACCTCTACCTTAAACTTGATACCGGCTGCTCCCAAAAACAATCCGATGAACAATCCAACGGCTCCGACCACTGCCGTTGCAATCAAAATTCCAGCTGCCAAAGTCCCCACCTCCTACAAAAGTCCGGAAAACCCGCAAAACGCAATCGCCATCAATCCTGCCGTCAAAAGCACAATCGGCATTCCGCGAAACGACTCCAAAATATCGTTATGCTCCATTTTCTCACGGATTCCCGCAAGGATGACGATGGCAACGGTAAAGCCTACCGCCGTGGCAAAACCGTAGACCATGCCCTTGAAAATACCATACCCTTTTTGCACATTGAGAAGCGCAACCCCCAATACCGCGCAGTTGGTGGTAATCAAAGGCAGGTACACGCCCAAAGCCTCATACAGGGCCTTCATATTCTTTTTCAAAAACATCTCCACAA
>CARDPF010000060.1 GCA_948960675.1 uncultured Eisenbergiella sp. | reverse complement strand
CCTCTACCGCCACTTCACTGGTTTCCATGGCCTTTTTGACCACCGCCATTCCCACGTTCCTCTGCAACTGGTTGCTTGCAAGGCTCATACTCATTGCTGCGATATCTATATCCATATCCATGATTTTGTCCTCCTCCCCGGTTCTGATACAATGTATTCAATAGATATGACCTCTATTTCTTTTATCGGCACTTCCCCAAAAATCTTTAGGGTACCTTTTATGCCACCGGCCCCTCTTGCCCTTCTTCCGCAATTTCCGGCACAATAGCCGCTTCCGGTTCCAAAACAGGCGCCTTTTCCATGACCGGTTCGGGCTGTTTTTGTTCCTTCTTCTCCCCAAACCGCAGGAAAAACGCATAAATATCCACCACCGCCTGATACAGTTCCTCCGGAATTTCACTGCCCAGTTCCAGCTGCGTCAGGATGGTTGCCAGCGATTCGTCCTCGTAGACAGGGATGCCGTTCTCCCCCGCCACCTCCACAATTTTTTCCGCCATATACCCCATGCCCGATGCAATCACCACCGGCGCACGGTTCTTTTCCTCGTTGTAGCTGAGCGCGACTGCCTTTTTGTTGAGCAAATTCCTATACCCTGACATTCACCGCGTTCCTCCTTTCCACCAATTTCGGGAAAGCCTCCGTCAGCGGAATGGATTCCCTGCTGGAGCCCGTCACAAAATTCTCCACCCGGATGTTGTTTTCCGACAAAATCCTGCTGATTCCCTGCCGGATTTCGCTGTCCCGTTCCCGGTATTCGTCCGGATAATCCAGCTGCAAATCCATCCTGCCGTCCCGGTAGAGGAAAAACAAATCGAAGAACCCCACGTCTTCTATGTCAAATTTCACGAGCATCTTCACCGCCCGTTCGTCTTCTTCCAAGCTTTTTGCATCCTGTGCGTCCGGGTCCACCCACATCTCGGAATAAATCAGCCTGTCGTCCACCACCATCGGCAGCATCAGGTGAAGCACCGGCATATACACGCTCTCGTTGAGCAGCGCACTGTTGATAAAATTCTGGGCCACCTGCCTGCGCTCCACACCCTCTTCCCCTTTGAGGCCGGATTGGATCATATGTAAAATCCCTTTCCCGATATCTTCCCTTGCGCCGTCATCGGCCGCCTTGCGCAGCACCGTCTCCAGCGCGTCCGGCGTCAGTTCCCCAAACGCATTACGAAACTCCTGATACCCCAAGAGCCTCTGGAAAACATTCTTGATCCCTTCCATACTGCCGTTCTCATAGCGGGAAATCTGGTAGGCCATCTGCACGGTGAGGTTCCGCAGGCTTCCCCTGTCATGGGTCGCGGTGATATACCGGTTGAGGTAAGGGAGCACCCTGTCTTTTAAAAATGCGGCATTCTGTGCCGTCTCCCCCTTGGAAATCAATCTTTGCCCCCATGCGTTTTCTTCCCTGCCGTCCGCTTCCTGCTGCCGGGTGCCCAAAAGCCCGGCGCCTTCTTCTTTGGACGCTGCCCCGTTTTGGGATACCTCCCCTGCAACCCCCTGCCCGCGCACGTCCCCTTCTTTGGGGGCTTTTTCTGCTGCCTGCCCGTTTTGCCCAGCTTCCTGCCCCTGTGCCGCGTCCGTACCTTTCTGGCCGTTCATCTCCTGCAGCTGTTCCACCAGCTTGCCCAGTTCACCCGCGGGCCCGGAAAACATCCGGCCCTGACATTCCTTGAGCGCGTTTTCAATCGTCTGCAAAATATGGTTCCCCGATGCCATATCCGCATATCTGCGCAAAAAGTCAAGGATACCCGATTTGAGTTCCACGGAAGTGGTATTTTGGAACACCTGCCGGATCAGGTCAAAAAATGGCCCTTTAAAACGCATGGAAACCTCTACCTGCTCCTGCACATACCCGGACATATCAGAAGCCTTTAACCCGATGCGGTTAAAAAAATCAGCCAGCACCCCTGCCCCGTCCGAGGCAAAGCCGTTCTTTGCAAAACTGGCCATTTTTTCACGGAACAGCTGGGCAAGATCCTCCACGCCGTCCGGGGAATCCCGCAAAAGCTTGATGAAGTTGCTGAAATTGGATTCAAAATTCTGCTTCATCTGCGCCTGGGCATCCGCCCCGGCATCGTTTCTTCCGTCCGGACGCACCACCTTATCCGGCACAATGGGGGCCTGCACCCCCGTAATATCCTCCTGCGTGGGCTGGTTGGGGCGGATTGTATTGTTTTCATAGCCGGTAAGCGGTGTCGTGACTTTCAAAATATTTGACATTTTTTTTCTGCTCCATTTATTTTTCTTAATTTTTTGCCGATATATAATGTATGTCTTGTATTATGGACTTCAACCCAAAATTGACAGATAAGGCGGTGTAATTATGGACAACTCTATGGATAACCTGTTGGATACTTACCTATTTGAGACCAACTCTCTGCTGGAACAGCTGGATGAACTGCTGATCAATGCGGAGAAGGACCGGGATTTCACCTCTGATGAGGTCAACCAGATCTTTCGTATCATGCATACCATCAAGGGCTCATCCGCGATGCTGGAATTTGATTCCCTTATGACGATCGCCCATCACATTGAGGATTTGTTCTTCTATATCCGTGAGCATGGCATGGAAGGTATCGACAGTTCCTCGAAGACGGATTTGTTTAACCTTATGTTTAAATCTACCGACCAACTCCGTGAGGAGATTCAAAAGGTAGAGAATAACGAACCACTCAGTACTAATATCGACAGCATAATCTCGGAAATTAATAGCTTTCTGGACAAAATCAGTTCCGGGCAGTCCGGTGCACCTGCCGCAGCGGCGGCCACGGGCAAAGCCGAAACGGCCACCGCAGCCGTTCCAAGCGGCGGCGCCCCGGAAGGGCTTCCCAAGGATAAAGGAGCCTGCTTTGTACATATTTTCTTTGACGAGGGGTGTGGCATGGAGAATTTGCGTGCATTTATGCTCGTCACCTCCCTGCGCGATGTGAACCCGGATTTCAGGTTTTACCCCGAAGATATCGAGACCAACAGCGACTCTGCGGAAAGCATCATCCGGAATGGATTTTTCATCGCCTATGATTCCCAGGAAGCTGCGGAGATCGGCACGAGCATTATCAAGGATACCAACAATATCCGTTCCTACGAAATTGTCGACAATCCTACCGCATCTGCCCCCGCAGCGCCGGAGGCTCCTGCCGCTGCAGCCAGCACTGCCCCTGCTGCGGCCAGCGCTGCCCCTACTGCGGCAAATGCGGCATCAAAGCCCGCTGCAACCCACAGCGGTTCCGTAAAACAGAACTTAATTTCCGTGAACCTGTCCAAGTTAGACAGTCTCATGGCCCTCGTGGGCGAAATCGTAATCACGGAGTCCATGGTGGTATCCTCCCCCGAGTTAAAAGATGTCAAATTGGACACTTTCCTCAAAAACACCCGACAGCTGCGCAAGCTGACGGATGAATTGCAGGACATTGCCACCTCCCTGCGCATGGTTCCGATCTCCGGTACCTTCCAGAAGATGAACCGTATCGTCCGCGATATGAAGCAGGAATTGCATAAAGACGTACGCCTTACCATCATCGGTGAAGATACGGAAGTGGACAAAGGCGTCGTGGACAATATCAGCGATCCTATTATGCACATCGTCCGTAATTCCATGGACCACGGCATAGAGGAGAATGTGGAGGATCGTATCAAGGCCGGTAAGAACCCGCAGGGCGAAATCACTCTTGCGGCCCGTCACTCCGGTAACGAGGTCATTATCTCCGTCACCGACGACGGCGGCGGAATGGATCCTGCAACCATCCTTGCCAAGGCAAAGGCCAACGGACTTTTATATAAGCCGGAAGAGGAGTACAGCCAAAAGGAAATCCTTTCCTTCATTATGCTACCCGGTTTTTCCACCAACAAAGAAGTGACGGAGTATTCCGGGCGGGGCGTTGGCATGGACGTGGTAAAACGGAATGTGGAATCCATCGGCGGTACCGTGGTAATCTCCAGCGAACTGGGCGTAGGCACTACCATGACCCTGAAAATTCCGCTCACCATGGCAATCACCGACGGCATGGAAATTTCGGTTGGCGGTTCCATCTTTACCATCCCGATCTCCAATGTCATCCGCTCCCTGAAAGTCCAGCCGGAGGAAGTCACCTACGATTCCGAAGGCCATGAACTAATCCGGTGTATGGGAGATTTTTATCCGCTGGTTCGTCTGCATAAGCTCTACGGAATCGACAACAGCATCACGGAAGTGACCGACGGACTGATCATGCTGGTAGAAACCAGCGAAAAGTCCTACTGCCTCCTGATAGACGAATTGCTCGGTGAGCAGCAGGTGGTAGTCAAGCCGCTTCCCGACTATTTGAATCACTTTAACATCAAAGATTCCGGCATTAGTGGCTGTACCATTCTGGGCGACGGCAACATCAGCATCATCTTGGATGTCCTGAATCTGTACCATGCGGCACAGTCCATTCTTTAAGTGGTAATTTTTACCACCACCACGCAGCGGATATCTTCCGCCACTACGTTTTCCCATGGCCTGCGCGGCAAGCGCGCAGGCTTGGCCCAATAGCAATCAGGAGGATTCTATTATGCTTGACAACAATAACAACGTTACGGAAAATACAATGACCGACAATTTTGACATATCTGCGGATCCCGAAGCGGAAGGCGATGACGGATATGTAAGAAGTTACCTTACTTTTATCTCGAACGGCCTGAATTACGGAGTGGATAATGCGCACGTGGTCGAAATTGTCACCGATTATTCCCTTCGCCCCCTTCCCATGGTTCCGGAATACATCAGGGGCATTATCAATTTGAGGGGGGAAGTGATTCCGATCATTGATCTTAGGCTCCGGCTGGGCTGTTACGACAACATTGCTTCCAGCTGCACCATCATTTTGCAGGACGAAGCCACTACCATCGGCCTGATCGTGGATCAAGTGTCCCAGGTGCAGGACATTGATTTGAAAAAAACGGTTCCTATCCCGGTAGAAAGCAAGCAGGAACTCACTAACCGCATGATTTCTTTGGATGACGGCACAGTCATTTTGGTGCTCAATTTTGAGGCCCTTATTGCATAATCTATAAAGTGGGAGAAAGAACATGTTAACAATCAGCGATAAAGATTTTACACGTCTGTACACATTCATCAAGCAAAAATACGGAATTGACCTTTCCAAAAAGAAACAGCTCATTGTCGGCCGCCTGTCCAATGACATCGTTTCGAAGGGATATACCAATTTCACCGATTATGTGAATGATATACTCACCAAAGCCACGCCGACCGATATTGACAACATGCTGAACCGGCTTACCACGAATTACACCTTTTTTATGCGGGAAGAGGATCACTTCGACTTTTTCCGCAATACAATTTTACCCTATCTGGAAAAAACCAAACGGGACCGGGTTCTTAGCATCTGGAGCGCAGGCTGCTCCAGTGGGCAGGAACCCTATACCCTGTCCATGATACTCAAAGAATATTTCGGTACCAAGGCAGGCATGTGGGATACCCGCGTTTTGGCCACCGATATTTCCCAAAACGCGCTTACTGCCGCACAGAACGCACAGTACGACGAGGAATCCCTTTCCAAACTGCCAACGGGCTGGAAAACCAAATATTTTAACCGCACTTCGGAGCCAGGTGTCTGGAGTGTAAAACCGGAATTAAAATCCAATGTAATTTTTAGGACCTTCAATCTGATGGATCCCATTCGTTTCCGGCTCAAGTTTGACGTCATCTTCTGCCGTAATGTCATGATCTATTTCGATCAGGATACCAAAAACCAGCTGGTAAACCGTTTTTATGACGCCACCAATCCCGGCGGCTATCTCCTGATCGGACATTCCGAAAGCGTGGATAAAACCGCTACCAGATACAAATATATCCAACCGGCGCTTTACAGAAAAATGCCGTAACGGTAACAAAAAGGACAGGTAAAAGATATGCTCACAAATTCACCCATCAGGGTTATGGTCGTGGACGATTCCATCGTCTTTGGCCATTTTCTTACAAACAGCCTTCCGGTTGCCAATAAACGCATCCAGATTGTAGGTTATGTTTCCAATGCACTGGACGCGATCGGCAAACTGCCCGAGTGCAAGCCGGATGTGATTACCATGGATATTGAAATGCCCAAAATGAACGGCATAGAATTCTTAAAGCAGGTTTTGCCCCGGAATCCGATTCCCGTTATTTTGGTTTCTTCCGTTAATATGACCGTATTCGACGCGTTATCCCACGGTGCGGTTGATTTTGTCCGGAAACCGGATCCCACTGCCAATTTTAACCGGCAGGATTTTATAGCCGCCCTGGCCAATAAGGTTGTAGTGGCCTCCCGCTCTAAAGTCAGGATTCCTTCCACAGCCGCCTCTGTCAGCGGCACGCGCCCGATGGTTTCCCCGATGGCGCCCAAGCTGCAGCTTTCGTCATCAAGCCCTCTGGCCATGAGTTCCACGGTCATTGCCATCGGAGCCTCGACCGGCGGTACGGAAGCCACGCTTCAGGTTTTGCAGGATCTTCCGGCGGATATGCCCGGCATTGTAGTCACCCAGCATATGCCGGAAGGCTTTACCAAGATGTATGCGGAACGTTTGGACCGGCTCTGTAAGCTGCATGTCAAAGAAGCCAGCAACGGCGACCGTATTGAACGCGGCACCGTGCTCATCGCCCCCGGCAACCAGCACATGAAGGTGGTGCGCATCGGCTCCAGCTATTCGGTAAGCTGCTTTACCGGTGAAAAGGTGAGCGGCCATATGCCTTCCGTGGATGTGCTTTTCCGCTCCATGGCAGAGACCGTTGGCAAAAACGGCATCGGTATCATCCTCACCGGTATGGGTGCAGACGGCGCGGACGGTCTATTGCGGATGCGCAAATCCGGCGCTTACACCATCGGGCAGGACCGGGAATCCTGCGTCGTATACGGAATGCCTATGGTGGCATACGACATCGGAGGCGTGTGTACCCAGTCCTCCTGCGCCAATATCCCCCGCGTTCTGCTCAACCACCTTAATAAGCTAAAATAGGAAACCGGGAGTGCTTAAAATCAGGCCCCGGGAGGAGACGGCTGCAACCGTCTCCTCCCGGGGCCTGAAATGTGTTTAAAGAAATATGTTCCAGCTTTTCCCCTGCCATCCTCCCCTGTGTCCTGCCCTCTCCAGGCACCACAAATCCCACGGGGAGCCTTCCCGCCGCAAGCGGCTCACAGCCCGTTTCCGGAGACGGTAGCGGACTGCATGTTACCGACGGCGTATACGCTGAAATGATGTACCTGGGCGACTACTTCCCCTTTTTCTGTATCGTAATAGGAACCTTTGAGCCAATCCACCTGGTTGTTTCCCCCCACATATATCAGCGCCACATGCTCCATCTTTTCATTTCTGGCCAAACGGTATGGAGCGGACAACACGACCTTTCCGTTGGGGAAATTTACATTTTTCAGGCGTTTTTCCCGGTAGCCCTGATCGTATACCTGAATATCGAAAATCGGTCTGGAGCCTACCGCCTTTTTCGCCAGTGGAAACTGGTCTGTCAGGGTAAAAGGCTTCACCAACAAGGTTACATCTCCGTTGGTGGCAGAGAGGAGATCTTCCACTGCCTTGGTATCCAAATCCATTTCCAGACGCTGTCCGCTGGAAACCTGCAGGTCCGCCCCCTTATCTGCCAGCGTCTCCAATACTTCCCTCTCAAAGGTGACTGCAGACTCCTTATCTTCCACACTCACCGCCACCGAAAGGATATCCTGATATCCCAGACCCGAAAGTTCCGTTTCGGAAGCGCTCACCGTTTCCCCACTCTCCAAATCCAGGGAAACATTCCCTTCTTCGGCATCCCTTCCATCTTCGTCGTCCGACTCTTCATCGTCTTCGTTTCCACCCTGTTCTTCTTCCGGGTCTCCATCATCCGGTTTTTCCTCTTCCACCCGATTCTTCCTGCTATCTGCCACTACGGAACCATACATAACGATTTTTCCGCCGCCGTCGCTCTCCAGTGCCAAAGAACCGTCTCCCTTGACCTCCAGGGAAGCGTTCTTCTCTGTCAGGACGCTGCCGCTAAGGGCATTGCTTCCTCCCCTAAAACGGTTCTCCCCCTGCAATTCCACCGACACCTTTGCATTCTGGCGCAATGTCAGGGCATAATCGTTTCCGGAAGGAGACAGCCACACATCATCCAGTATCAGTTCCACAGATACACCCTTTTCCACCGTGATGGACTTATCCAGGCTTTTGCCGCCGCCGTATATGCGATAAGGCTCCTTCTCCCCTTTTTCGGGAGTAAACTCCATCCCGTCCTGTTCATAACCGTCCCTGGTAAAAATAACGCTCCCGTTTTCCATCCGGATATCCCAGACGCTTCCCTCTATCACATTGTTACCCGTAACACCACTATTATCGGAAAGCTGACCGCTATAATCCGTGATCTCACCTTCATTCATAATTTGACCGTTTACGTGCAGGTCCCCATATACATAAATCGTACCTGCATTGGTACACTCCATGTCCGCCGGAATCGTCAGTTCACTCCCCTCCGGAACCAGCAGCGTCTGATTTGCCTGTATGTCAAGGGGATAGCTTAAGATCTGTCTTCCCTGTACCTCTATATTGTCGCCGGAAACGAGAATACCGCCCTCGAAAGTAAGGTCATGGGAGATCTCATCCGCATAGAGCAAGCCTCCCTGTAAAAGAATCTGCCCACACTTTCCCTTATCCTGAAAAGCCCCCAGATCCACGGCCTGACTTCCGCCGCGCGCCACAACACGTCCGCCTGCAAAGGTCAGGTCTCCACAATCCTGACCGCTGCCTGCGCCGATACCCGCCCCTTTCATACCGCCGGTGGCATAAACCGTACCGCCGGAAATGACAACGCTTCCACAAGGAGCATCCGCATTGGAACCGATTCCTGCCGCCTGCGCGCCCCCCGTAGCATTTAGGATGTCCCTCTTTCCTCCGGATATGGACACCTTCCCGTCCTTGCCCACCAAAATACCGGGCTGGCGCATACCGCTCTTTAAGACATTATCGCCTTTAATTGTCAAATCCAGCTGTGCATCCTGCACGTCCAAGGCCGCATTTTTGGTCACGCGGACATAAATACTGTCCAGCGTAAGCTTGGCCTGAATGCCGCCTTTAATCTGTATCGTATCGCTCGTAGTCTCCCCGGACACAGTGAGCGGCATTTCGGTCAATACAGTCAGTACATGGTTCGCATAACTGTAGTCTGTCCCATAATTGCCGCCCTTTACTGTAAAATCACCGGTAGAACCGGCCGCCTTTGCTTTCCCCAAACACAAAAAGGCTCCCGCAAGCGCTATAACCGCTGCGGCCAGCCATTGATTCATTCTGTATTTTTTCATGACTCCCCTTTATCCCGTCCATTCTCCAACAATTTTTTGATGTCCATAATGGAACCGCCGCCAAGCGCCGCTTCCTGATTGGCCTGCGCCGCTTCCAAAAGTTCAGAGCGCAGCACCTTTACCTTCGGCGGCGCATCTATCGCAAGCTTCACCCAATCCGTTCCCACGTCCGACACGGAAACGATAATGTCGCTGCCGATGACAATTGATTCCCCCTTTTTTCTTTGAAGGATCAGCATACCGCATTCCCCCCTCCTAAAAATTCGGAAAGTGAATGCCGGAATTTATATGCCTTATTTTCCAAAATCACCTGCACCGCCTGCCTGCTCTTTGTATTAACCACAATGGGGCACTTCATATTCACCGTGCACTCCTCCATACTCTGGCGCATCACACAGATCACATAGAAAGAAAGCGCTTTCTCCTCCTCCGTCCCCAAGGCCGCATAATCTTCCCTCTTCAAGACGGGATCATAGTCATTGTCCAGCTGAAAGGGATTCATAATAACAAAACATACATCCCGCTCCGTCACGCTCTGCAAGCATAAAACGGTATCTTTTTCCTCCTCGAAAGGAATAGGCAGAAAGTCTTTTTGGCTTTCAAAGCCAAAAAGACCTTCCGAAAAATGCACAATTTCATTTTCCTGACATTCCATTTTGCCATAATAAAGGGTATTGATCTCCATAAAACACCTTTCTGCAATATCCGACCGTAACCGTTTTACGCCTTGACATCCACATTCTGGCCCACAAACATCTCTCCGGCACTGGGCGGCACATAAAGCGGTTTGCCCACATATTCAATCTTTACATCCGGATACTGGGTAATGGAAAGCTCCACATCGCCGGGAATAAATTCCACCTGTCCCTTGTCTACCATCCAGTCAAAGTTCAGTTTATCCATCTCATATTCAATCGTAAAATCCGGCTCCGTGGCAGACAACTCCACCGGGGCGGAGGGAATGAACCCCATCTTAAAAGCCCCAGTGGGACGCGCCGTTCTCTGCGCCAGAATCTGGTCAAGAGTCTCTGCGCCTTCCCCGATCTGTGCCGAAACCATCAGCTTTCCTTCGCTGGCATACCGCGCCGTTGCGCTGTATGCCGCTGTCAGGCCCTTGGTTCCGGTCTGCTTAATCGCTGTTGCCACGGAAGGTACCACAGAATTGCGCGCTTCAAAGGTATCAATGTTGAGTTTTACGGGATGGCTTTTGATATGCAGACCGCCCTTGTCTCTGCTGATCTCCAACTCCGTAGTGCCGCTCTGGCGCTCCAGCCGCGCGTTCGTCACCTTTAACTCATAATTAATCGGTATCGTCGTTATCTGCAATAGCTGTTCCACGTAATCACACCCCACTCTCCGTTATTTCAGAAAATCCAGTAAAGAATTGGAAAGAATATTCGTACCGACCTTCAACGCCGCATTATACGTATAATCCGCCCAGGAATACTCCATGATGGCCTCTGCCGGATCGGCATTCACCAAATTGTCAATTTCCGTCTGTAATGATAATTCACTGTCCGTCATACGCGTCTTGGTAGCATCCAACAGATTGGTTCTCGTTCCCAGCGTACTGGCAAAATCATCAATGTCCTTTGCCCGATCCTTAAACTTCATCCACAACCTGCCGTAAGTCTCCCGGTCAAAATCTTCCCCCTTATCCAGCTGATCCGCCATCATGCTGATCAAATCCACCACATTATTGGGAAGATCCTGATTGTCGGGATCCTGATCCATGTCAAAGCCCACAATATTAATGCCCGGAATCGAAATGTTAAACGCACTGGAAGAAATCACCTCATCCCGGTAGGGATTGCCGTTTGCATCCGAACTTCCGGCACGTTCCGTGAAATCTAAGCCAAAGCCCAAATCCATATAGACCTTTTCATCCGCAAGTTCCTGCAGCCGGTCCATATATTTTTGGTAGTCCGCATCCACATCTGCTTTCTGTTTTTCCCACTCTATCATCTTGTCGGCATATTCCTTATCCGACTTTTTCGGCATCAGTTCATACGGCCTGCTCACCGGGATATCCCGGTAACACAGCTTCCCGTCCCCGTTGATGGTAAAGGGCACCTCCATCCCGGCTTTTCCGCCGAATACAAACTCATCGCTGTACTGGGCATTTAAACTGCTCACGATCTCATCCCGAAGCGCCCGCAGATTTTTCGCATACGTAATACGTCCGTCCGGCCCGGTGGGATCGTTCATCGCACTGGTGGAGAAATTCTCCCCGATATCCGTACAGGCATTGATAATCTGCATAACCGCATTTTCCTGCTCATCCTGCCGGGCCTGCACCTCATCAATGCTGTTTATGTAACTCTGCGTCCGTATCAACCTCCGCTCCAAGTTGGAAGCCACCATAGCCGTACTGGGATCCTGTGAGGCATTGGTAATCTTCTTGCCGGACAGGATGGCATTACGCTTGGCACTCAGACCGCCAAGGTTGCTCATCAGCGAACTCTGGTAATTGCGCATAATCTGACTCGTCGTAATCCGCATGTTATTTTCTCTCCTTCTATCATCTGCCAAATCCATTGCTACAGTTCCCTGCACAAACCGTAACAACCCTTTCCAACGGCAATCCCGCCATTATCTGCCCACGATACCGGTATTATTGATCAGCCTGTCAAGCGCCTCATCCATTGTGGTCATCAACCGCGCTGCCGCCCCGTAAGACTGGGCATATTTCAAAAGATCCATAACTTCTTCGTCCAAGTTCACGCCCATAACGGACTCCCTTGCATCCGCAGCAGCCTGCAACACCAACGTATGGTTTTTCAAAGCGCTGTCCGTGGACTTTTTATCAATACCATACTCTGTCTGGATATTGGAATATCCCGCAGGAAGCGTTCCCCTAAAGATGGAAATCGGATCCCCCGTCACTCCATCCAAATAATCCGGATGGATAATGTCAATTTCTTTGGTGGAAAGAAAATCCTTCATCTGCAAAATATTATCATTCGCGGTTGCACTGGTATTTCCAAATGCCGCCTCCTTGGACGGAATCAGTTTCGTAGTACCGTTCATCCAGTCATCAGCAATTTTAATATTTAGCGCATTAATCTCTTCCCCTGCAACGGAAGATTCAAACAGCGGCCCGCCCGCACCGGTTATGATAACCGGATTTCCGTTTGCATCTTCCACCGGGTTCCCTTTTTCATCCAACTGGGTTCCCGGAACCATATATTGCATATTAAGGTCGTTCATGCCTTTGGCCATTGTATAGACAAAAGCATCCAACATCTTCTGGTAATAGCCAATCCCTTTAATACCGCTGCCATCAAATGTCCCTTCGCAGTTAAGCATCTGCAGCTTTCCCTTTAGGACACCGTTGGAAAGTGTATCCTGCATCAAAGTTCCCACCGCCGCACCGTTGCTGTCCGTAATCGCATTGCCGTCCTTATCCTTAAGGGTAACGCCGCTCTTGGAACCTGCAACCGCCGGATCCGCAGGAACAAACTCCATTTGGTTATACTGATCGTCATCCACAAGGGAAATGGTGGAACCGTCCGGCTGTACCAGACTGACCTTTAGGGTCTCTACCTCAAACTGTCCGCCCAACACTTTCTTCCCGATCTCGGTCTTGATCGGCAGCCAGGTCGCCAGTTCATCCAGCTTTAAATTCCGCTCATCCTTCAACTCCAGTGCGGGATCCCCCATCACCTGGGCATTACGGATGGTCTCGTTAAGCTTTGCGATCTCCTTGATGGCCTCGTTGATATCGGGTACCGTCTTTAGGGCCATCTCTTCCTCCAGATCCTTGCGGATCCCTTCCAAATCCGTGGCATTCTGGTGAATATAGTTTAAATATGTGGAGAAGGTGGAACGTACCAGATTATCCTCGCCGCCCTGCCCGATACGCAAAGATAAAGTCTGCAGCTGTTTCACCACATCATCCAGCGCTTCCTGCATGCGGTTGGCATCCACATCGTCAAAAATATCGCCGATCCGTTCCAGCGTTGTGGATCTGGCATCCTC
>CARDPF010000059.1 GCA_948960675.1 uncultured Eisenbergiella sp. | reverse complement strand
AGAGCGAGGGCATCGCTCAATCATCTTAATCGATGATTTTGCGACACCCTCTTTGTTGTGGGAGAATGCGGGGCATTTCCTGAATCGCCGCTGGGGCGGTCCGACGCAGGCGGAGAACGATGATGCGTACTCGCGCGCAGAGAAAAAGTTGCCTGACAGCAACCGCGCCTGACGCGGCGTGTGCGCAAAGCGCACACTTTTTTAGGTTCTGGGAAAAGAGGAGGGATAAATGATATCCGAGACCACATAGACAACTTCCCGCCAGCCGCCGGGATTGTCCAGCCTGAAAAGAAGCTGTTTAGCCAGACGGATTCCCAAAGCGGCGGTATCCACATGGACGGTGGCTGACATATGGGAATGGCTGGGATGCTCGGCGGTTCCGTCATATCCGGCAATCAGGATGTCCTCCGGGACGGATATATTGCGGTTCGTCAGATAAGTGTCCACTACGTGGGCCACATAATCGTTGACACAGATAAATACTTCGGGCATTGTTTCCAAACTGTCCAGAAAGGCAAAGACATCCTCCTCATAATGCTGGATATCCCGCTGGGAGATCAGCAGACAGCTGGAAGGATCCACAGACATATGGTGTTCTTTCAGCGCCTGGGTAAAGCCCCGGTAGCGGAACGCGTTCGTCTTGGCATAATTGATATCGCCTACAAAACCGAAACGGGAATAGCCAAGGTTGATCAGGTCGCAGACCAGACGGCGGACAGTTTCTTCCCCTTCCAGCAAAAAAAGATCCCCGCGGATTTCCTGGGTGGGGAGGGAGGGAACCGTGTCCAAAAAAATCTTCGGAATATTCAGGGCGTTGAGCATACGGGTAAGCTGTAGGTCATATACGTTTAAAATAATACAGCCGGAGGCGGTTCCGTCGCGCAGCGCGTCGGGAAGCGTATACCCGTCCGTATATGAGGTGGGAAGGTATGCATAGATTAAGTCGGTGTTATTCTGGTTGAGTTCCTTGGCGATCTCATGGACGATATTCATCCAGAAAACAGAGGTTTCCGGTCTGGAAACCACAAGGGAGACAGTCCTGCGCCGACTGGGGGGAAGGATGGGGGAGGCGGAAAATTTGCCATACCCCAGCTCCTTTGCTTTTTCGAGAATCAAGTCGCGCAGTTCTGCAGAGACGCCTTCCCGGTTATTGAACGCCTTCCAGACGGTTACCCTGGACGTGTGCAATGCGTCTGCGATATCCTGCATAGTGACTTTAGACATAAACGGTTCCTTTCCTGTGTCAGATCAGTTTGATTTTACTTCTTTCCACATATCGTTATAGAGGGCATCCCCCTCTTCCCCGAGATAAGAATAAGTTTCAAGATTATTATACAGGGAGAGATCCGGAAAGGCAATGCCGGAATTGCGGATATCTTCATCTTCAATCAATTCCCGGGCCCCGTCGTTTGGGGTGGAATAGGTGATATAGGAAAAATTTTTGACCGCGATATCGGGGCGGCACATAAAATCTATGAATTTTTCCGCATTTTCCGGATTCGGTGCATTTTTGGGAATGACCCAGGAGTCAATCCAGACATTGGTTCCTTCTTTGGGGATGACATATTCCAGATCCGGGTTCTCCCGTTGGGTATAGATGGCTTCCCCGGAGTAGATTACGCCGAGGGCAGCCTCACCGCCGATCATTTTGTCACGTACCTGATCAATGACATAAGCCTGTACCAAAGGCTTTTGGGCAATGAGCAGATCCCTTGCGGCGGTCAGTTCATTGGGATCGGTGCTGTTCATGGAAGCGCCGTTTAATTTGAGGGCGACCATAAAAGCGTCCCGGACAGAGTCCTGCATGAGGATGTTGTCTTTATAGGCTTCGTCCCAGAGGATGGACCAGCTGTCCACGGGGGTATCTACCATGGTCTTGTTATAAAGGATGCCCACCGTTCCCCAACAGTAGGGAACGGAATATTTATTTTCCGCATCGAAGCCCTTGGATTGTTCCCAGTACTGCTGGCCGATATTTGCTTTTGCGTTGGGGATTTTGTCAAAATCCAGTTCGGCTAAAAGGTCGTTGTCGATCATTTTTTGGATCATATAGTCGGAGGGGCAGATGACGTCATATTTGGAAGCGCCGGCTTCCACCTTGGGGTACATGATTTCGTTGGTTTCAAATTCGTCGTATACGACCTTGATACCGGTTTCCTCCTCGAACTGGGTGATAGTCTCCGGATCAATGTATTCCCCCCAGTTATATACGATTACCTCACCGTTTGCCCCAAAAGAGGATGGGCTGCCACAGGCTGTCAGGGATAAGGAGGCCAGCAGGCCGATTACCGGGATGGACAATGCTTTTTGGAGTTGTTTCCTTTTCATGTTTTCCTCGTTTCTGTGCGGCATTGGAATGGGTAAAGCTTGCGGACGCCGCACGGGCACAAGCTATAAATGTCAGGCATGTTCGTTTGCTTTGGGCCGATAGTTGACAAGGATGAGCAGGATCAGCACGGATAGAAAGATCAGCGTGGACAGGGCGTACATTTCCGGCTTAATCCCCTTTTTGACCTCCGTGTAAATTTTGGTGGACAGCGTGTCTATGCCAGGCCCTTTGGTGAAGTGGGTGATGATGAAGTCGTCCAGCGACATTGTAAACGCCATCAAAAACCCGGAAAGAATACCCGGCAAAAGATCCGGAAAAACCACCTTGAAAAATGCCTGCGCCCGGGAAGCCCCAAGATCCAGGGCGGCCTCGTAGACGCTGGGATTGAGCTGTTTTGTGCGCGGCATAACGCTCAAAATCACGTAGGGAATATTGAACGTGATATGGGAGAGCAGGATTGTATAAAATCCGAACCTTGCGCGTATGGTCAGAAACAGCAGCATCAGGGAAATGCCGGTGACGATTTCCGCATTCAGCATGGGAATGTTGGTGATGCCCATGAAAATGGCGCGGTGTCTGCGTTTCATGCCCTGAATGGACAGGGTGGCGACCGTACCGATCAGCGTGGCGATGACGGCGGAGAGCAGGGCGATCAGCAGCGTATTGGACAGCGCCTGCATGATATCCCGGTTGGAAAACAGGCGTCCATACCACTGTAGGGTAAATCCCCCCCATTTTGCGCGCGTTTTGCTGGCATTAAAGGAAAGTACAATCAGCGTGGCAATGGGGGCGTACATAAAAATAAAAATCAGGGCGATATAAAATTTTTTCGCATATTTTTGTATCATAATGCGGTTCCCTCCCCGTTTTTGTCAAAAACTGCGGTCAGTACCATGTTCAGGATGATGAAAGCCATCAATACGATGGAAAGCCCACTGCCCAAGTGCCAGTTGCTGGCCTGTGTGAATTCCTGCTCAATGACGTTGCCGATGAGAAGGATTTTGCTGCCGCCTAAAAGGTTACTGATGACAAAGGTGGTCAGCGCGGGCACAAATACCATTGTGATGCCGCTGATGACGCCGGGAATGCTGAGCGGGAAAATAACCCGCAAAAAGGTCTGCATGGCGTTGGCACCCAGGTCGTATGCCGCATTGATCACGTTTGGGTCAATCTTAGTGAGGGAATTGTAAAGAGGCAGTACCATAAAGGGCAGGAAATTGTAAACCATACCCAGAATGATTGCCCCGGGCGTATTGATAATGTTTAGGGCCGGCAGGTGCAAAAACTGCAGCACCGAATTGATGACCCCTGTTTTTTCCAGCAGTGTCTGCCATGCGAGGGTGCGCAGCAGAAAATTCATCCACATGGGAAGAATGAAAATCAATACGATAAAGCTGTGCTGGCTGACATTTTTGCGCGCCAAAATCAGGGCCAGCGGATAGGCCAGAACAAGGCAGATGGCAGTACTGACTAAGGACAGGGCGATGGAAAGCCAAAGGGCTTTGGCATGCTCCGGCGTGGCGATGGAAGTGATGTTTTGGAGTGTGAACGCCATGTCCTGGTCCGTAAGCCCGTAGTAAAAAATCATGCACAGCGGGATGATGATGAAAGCCACCGACCAAAAAAGGTAAGGTGCGGTCAGTAGCCGTCCGTTAAAATATGTAATTTTTGGGGGTTCCGTTTTTTTCCTGACTGTTTTATGCATCAATGGTGACAGCCTCCTCATCTTCCGAAGCCGGTTTGTTCATGATCTGGATGTCAAAAGGATCCACCCGGATACCGACCCTGGTTCCCACAGGGAACATGTCGGTAGAGTGTACCAGCCATTCAAAACCGTTTGCGGTGACTTCCATTTCATAGTGGACGCCCTTAAAGATCAGGTGTGTCACCACGCCCTCCAGAGCGCCCTCCTCCGGGTTGACCAGATCCACATCCTCCGGGCGGATGACGACGTCCACCGGCTTTTGGATGCCGAAGCCTTTGTCCACGCAGACAAAGCGCGCGCCTAAAATTTCCACCAGCTCGTCTTGTATCATGGTGGAGGCGATGATATTGGAATCCCCGATGAAATCCGCCACAAAGGCGTTTTCCGGTTCGTTATAGATTTTTTCAGGGGTCCCGATTTGCTGGATATAGCCCTGGTTCATGACCACAATGGTATCGGACATGGTAAGCGCCTCTTCCTGGTCGTGGGTGACATAGATGAAGGTAATGCCCAACTCGTTTTTTAAACGGATCAACTCGTACTGCATATCCTGGCGCAGCTTTAAATCCAGCGCGCCCAAGGGTTCGTCCAGAAGCAGAAGCTTGGGCTCGTTGACAATCGCCCTGGCGATGGCGATGCGCTGCTGCTGCCCGCCGCTTAAGGAATCGGGCATGCGGCCGCCAAAGCCGTCTAAGTTCACCAGCTTTAACGCATATTTGATTTTGTCGTCTATGTAGCTTTTGGACTTTTTGCTGATTTTTAGACCAAAAGCGATGTTTTCCGCAATCGTCATGTGTGGGAAAAGCGCATATTTTTGGAAAACCGTGTTGAGCCTGCGCTTGTTGGGCGGCAGGGAGGTGATGTCCTGTCCGTTGAAGCAGACGATGCCCTCGTCGGGTTTTTCAAAACCACCGATAATCCTTAGGGTAGTGGTTTTGCCGCAGCCGCTGGGGCCTAAAAGCGTCAAAAATTCATTTTCCCGGATATAGAGATTCATATCATCCAACACGGTATTGTCATTGTATCTCTTGGTGATATGCTGTAAGTCGATCAATCTGGCGCTCATTTGTATGAACCTGTGCAGTGTGTGGCACTGTCCTTTCTGAAATAGTCCCTTTTTTTGCAGCCGTCGGCTCATCGCCTGCGGGAATAAATGTAACAGGTCGGGACTGCCTCGAACCGTTACTTAAAAGCTGGGTGGGCTGGAAACCCAGATGAGACAGGCGCCCGTTTTGGGGCTTGCCGTGATATAATGGGTGGATTTGGGGGTAAAGTAAAAGGATTCCCCTTTTTTGGCCCGGTGACTCTTTTTCCCGATATGGATGGTGACGCTGCCGGAGAGCACATAGCCAAATTCCTCCCCTTCATGGGGAATGTCCGGATAGGTGCTGCCGCCCGGCTCTAAGGTCAGCCGGATCGGTTCCATGATGTTTTTCTGGGCGTTGGGGATAATCCATTCCGTCCGGTTCTTGTATTCCTCGTCCAGCTTTTCAAAATAGTCGCCGTCGTGGAAAACCACCTGCTCTTCCGGTTCTTCATTGAAAAAATCTTTTAAGTCGGTGCCAAGCGCCTGCAGAATGTCCACCAGGGTGGCGATGGAAGGGGACGTAAGGTCCCGCTCCAGCTGGGATATGAAACCTTTGGAGAGCTCCGTCCGGTCCGCCAGTTCTTCCTGGGTGAGGTTTTTCTGCACCCGCAATGCTTTTAATTTTGCTCCGATTTCCATATGGGTATCCTTCTTTTTGCGGATTTTATCTGCGCGTTCGTAAAAACAGTTATTTTAAACAAAAAGTTTACTAAAACTAAACAGACACTGATAATCATTATAGTTTTTTTTCGGCGGATGTCAATGGGGTAAAGCAAAAAATTTGGAAAAGGGATTAACAAGAGACGGGGGTCTGTGCTATAATCAAAGAAATCGGCTGTATGGGGAGGTTGGAAGCAAAAATGAGCGGAAAATATGTGGCTTATGTGTCTACCTATACGATGGGAGACCATCATGGTATTTGTATTTATGATGTGGATATGGAGAACGGGAGATTTGTGCTGAAGGATAGGGTGGAGATCACCAACTCTTCCTATTTAAGTATTTCCCACAACAGGAAGTGGCTGTATTCCATCACGGATATGGGGGTGGAGGCCTATGAGATTTTGCCGGACGGCGGATTAAAGACCATCAACCGCGCGGGTATCAACGGCATGAGGGGGCATTATCTGTCCACGGATTATGAGGATCATTTCCTGTTTGTGGCGGGCTGGCACGACGGAAAGATCACGGCGCTTCGCCTGCGGGAGGACGGCAGCGTGGGAGAGATTACGGATGAGATTTTCCACCGGGGGCTGGGAAGTATCGCGGAACGCAATTTCCGCCCACATGTAAGCTGTGTGAAGATGACGCGGGACAACCGGTATCTGTGTGCGGCGGATATGGGACTGGATCACACCAAGGTGTACCGGCTGGACCATGAGAGCGGGAAATTAAAACTGGCCGACGTCATCAGGAGCGAGGTGGAATCCGCGCCCAGCCATATCAAATTCAGCAGGGAGGGCAAATACCTTTACATTGTCCACGAACTCAAAAAGATTATTGATGTGTATACGTATAAAGAAGAACATGACAATCCGTTTTTTGAAAAGATCCAGACGATTCCCACAGTGAACGATTACCATGCCAGCGGCACGGCGGCCAGCGCCCTGAACCTTTCGGAGGATTTTAAATATCTGGTCAGTTCCAACGCGGGGGACAACAGCGTGGTGATTTACCGGATCGAGCAGTCCGACGGCCATTTGGATAAGCTGCTGTGCCTGCCAATCAGCGGGGAATATCCCAAGGATGCGGCGCTGTTTCCGGACAACCGCCATTTGGTTTCGCTAAACCATGAATCCAATACGATGACCTTTTTCCACGTGGATATGGAGAAGGGACTGATTGTCATGAACGGGAAGGAACTTTTTGTGGATCAGCCAAACTGCGTCATTTTCCATCAGATTGGGTGAGGAGACAGGCTATAGGGGAAATGTGGATAGTAAATCGCAAGGCAGGCAGGGGTTTTAGGTACCCTGCCTGTTTTTGTGTGGGAAAATGCTACCGGATTTGGTATTGTGGAAGATGAATAATTTTTGCACTTGGTTTTCTACGGGTAAATTTTGTTGGGGTATGATAAAATGAGCAAGCTATTAGGCAATGGCTTTCCTGTCCCTGATGTACAGCCCGGAAAAAAACCAAATGCAAAGTGGAGGAACAAAGGATGAATAGTGCAAAGCTGGTAGAATTACTATTTTCCAGTACAGATGTCAAAGATCTTCTTCGAAATTTATCAGGAGAAGGGATTTCCTATGTTTCTGAATGGATAAAATTAAATAGTGAATGGAAGCAGGCAATAGAAAATGTTTTGTCAAAGCAGAAAGATCCAATTGTAAAAGAACAGTTGGAAGAAATTTTTTTGGAAATAAAGAACGCTTTAAAAAAACAAATTAATGAAAAAAATATCAATTTATTGAGTGACATAAAGACCCAAATAGAAGAAAAGTTGGAAAAATATGAGTTTGATCCAGATAGCAGGGAGTGTCTGGCTTCCAATTTTCAGTGTGCTATTTTGGGCGTAGTGCAAAGAACCGACCCTGATTTTGCCAATGATTTAAGGTTGGCAGAACAAATTTACCGAGAAAGAATTTATAATGCCAACCAAGACAAGCAGATAGGGCAAAATAAGGAAAGGATATTACGGCTGGAATATGAAGTGAGGATAATAGAACAGGTTTTAAATGAAACGAAACAAACAATGAAATCCCCCATTGCCATGAAACCAGCCTGTCCTCACATTTGCGACTCGGAGAAATTGGTAAAGCGGGATTCGGAATTGAGGGAAATTGATGATAAGTATAAGAGCGGTAGTAATGTAATCTTTCTTTACGGTCGTCCGGGGATGGGAAAGACAACCCTGGCAAAGTGTTATGCGAAACTTGTGTGCGACGAACAGGATGTTTACTATGTGACTTATGAGAACAGTATAGAATATACCGTTGGAAAATTAGCAGAGGAGAAGATCCCAGACAAAGGGAAAAAGGTTCTTGCATATTTTAGAAGCGCACAGGAAAGGCGACCTGTTTTACTGATTATAGATAATTTTAATGAGGATATCCTGCAGGGAAAGGATAGGAGAAAAGTAGAAGAGGAACTAAAGGACAGCTTTTATGCGGAACTTGTTAACTGTGGCATTCACGTTCTGTTTACGACTAGAATTAAGCGGGAAAGGGATTTTATAGAGGTGCCTCCCCTGCCAAATCCCATGGATTTATTTGAAAAATATTATGGGAGGGCGATTGAAAAAGAAAGCCGGAAGAAAGTTGAACGGCTTATTCATTCCATACAGCAAAATACACTCATGATTATATTGACTGCCAGCTTGTTAAAAGATGCGGATACGCCAGATCTAATAGATGATGTTTTGCAAAAGCTGCAGGATGGAAATATGCAGGGGGAGACTACGGAATTAGAGTGTTATGCCGATATTCAAGACACGGATGCGCTTACCCTATATGCGCAAATTAGTGCGCTGCTTGACATGAGTGGGATTGAAAATCAAAAGGATGCAAAAAGAGTATTTGCCAATACGGTTTTACTTCCTTTGGAGGGAATGGAAAGATCCCTGTTTATCAGTATCATGGAAGATGCGCAAACGGGTAATACGCTGAGACGTCTAATCAATGGTAATTGGGTATTAACGGATTCGCAAAAGATTTATCTCCATCCCCTTGTAAGGGAGATTGCAGTTAGAAGGCAAATGGTCTCCTATGAAAACTGTGAAACCTATTGCCAAAATGTGGGGAAAAGAATTCGTAAGGACAACAAATTTGAGGAGAGAATCTTTTATAAGAATTATGCACAGGCAATATTCAATATGTTCAAGTATGATACTGTGTTGAAGCCAGAGTTAGTCGACCTGATTTACTATTTGAGTGATATTTATGATGAATTGGACGAGCGGGAGTTGTCAATGGAACTGATACAGGTCGTGGAAGAACATGTCGATGTGTTTGAGGAAGATCCCTTAAAAATGGCTGAAGTATTGAGCGGAATTGCATATAGTCTGAATAATATGTATGAAAGTATGGGATCATTGGAAAGGGCAGAAGGGCTATTGAAGGATGCACAGCAAAAAATTGACAACATGCCGGCAGAAACGCGCAATAATTTCAAATTTATTAGAACAAAAGGAATGATTCTAAATAATTTTGGATCCAATGGTCTTGCAAAAAGAAAATGCTGCCAGAAAGAGGCGGAGGAAAGTCTTAAAACTGCGCTTGCATGGCATAAAAAAGCGCTGGAATTCCGGGAAGAACAATATGGCAGACTGACCCCTTCGGAAAATGCAAAGGATTTGCGCGCTGCAATCGCCAATTCCTATACTGCCATTGCTACGGATTATTTTTACTTAAATCAATTTCACGAAGCGATTGCATGGCATAAAAAAGCTTTGGAACTGCGCAAAAGTTTAGGGGATAACAAAGGAATGACCATAAATGTGCAGCGTATCGTGGGATGTATTCTTGCAATGTATAAGTGTAATTTGAAAATAGAACCGGAATACATTTCCCAGGCGCTGGATTACTTCCCGCAACTATTGCAGTTAAATTATGCGCATCAAAATACAAAAGCGTTATTAAAAAATATGGGGTATTTCAAGGAATTGGGAAACATTGTAGACAATGATCGCCGTTTGGAAAAATTTATAACTATCCTGCAGGAAAAGAGGGAGCAGATTAACGGGTGGAAAGAGGGGGATGAAAAATTGAGGGCAATAATAGCAGAAAATCATAATGATTAATGTGCCGGTTTATTAGGCATTCCTGCCGATTTGTTGATTGTAGTTTCTATCCTGTCGTTTATAATAATAGTAACGGTTTAAAGTCCGGCACGGCGCTGCCAAAAACCGGAACGGTTGATAAACTGCGGAATGGAGGGGTTTTATGGATCGGCATGGATTTTATACGGGGCAGGTGTTTGACGCATACGAGGAGTTGGGCTGTCATTTGTCGGGGGAAGGGGCGGTGTTTCGCACCTTTGCACCGGCGGCCTCCCATATTGCGGTAATCGGGGAGTTTAACGGCTGGCAGGAGACGCCCATGCAGCGGGTGCAGGACGGAAATTTTTGGGAATGCTTTCTGGGCGGGGTGCGGGAAGGGCAGATGTATAAATTCCGGGTGTATGACCGGCAGGGCAGGGCGATAGATCACTGCGACCCGTACGGATTTGGTATGGAACTGCGCCCCAACTGCGCCTCCATCGTGCGGGACATGGGAGCCTACCGGTTTGGCGACGATGCATGGATGAAAGCGAGAAAGGACCGCAGGGCAGAGCCCCTCAATATTTACGAGGTACATCTGGGTTCCTGGAAAAGGAACGAAAAAGACGAAAACGGCTGGTATGGCTACAAAGAGATTGCACGTCCGCTGGCGGCTTATATGAAGGACGCCGGATACAATTATCTGGAACTTATGCCGCTGGCGGAGCACCCCTGCGACGAATCGTGGGGATATCAGGTCACGGGGTTTTACAGCCCGACGGCCCGGTACGGTACGGCGGATGCATTAAAGGAATTTGTGGATATCATGCATCAGAACCAAATCGGCGTGATTCTGGATTTCGTGCCGGTTCATTTTGCGGTGGACGGGTATGGGCTGGCCGACTATGACGGTACGCCGCTGTATGAATATCCGAACACGGATGTTGGCAACAGCGAATGGGGCAGTAAGAATTTTATCCATTCCAGGGGCGAGGTGAGAAGCTTTTTGCAGTCCAACGCAGCGTACTGGCTCAAGGAATATCATTTTGACGGGCTGCGCATGGATGCCATCTGCAATATGATTTACTGGCAGGGGGACAAGGCGCGGGGGGTCAACGGCAATGCCGTTTCGTTTTTGCAGACGATGAACAGCGGATTGAAGCAGCGTTTTGCAGGGATTATTTTGGCGGCGGAGGACTCCACCTCATTTCCGGGCGTGACAAGGCCGGTATGGGAAAACGGGCTTGGGTTTGACTATAAGTGGGATATGGGATGGATGAACGATACCCTGGATTATTTTAGGGCAGCGCCCCCATACCGGATTCGTGATTACCATAAGCTGACGTTTTCCATGATGTATTATTATGATGCGAATTTCATTCTGCCTTTTTCCCATGATGAGGTGGTGCACGGGAAGGCGGCGATCGTCCAGAAGATGAACGGGGCGTATACGGAAAAATTTCCGCAGGCAAGGGCGCTGTATCTGTATATGTATGCGCATCCGGGGAAAAAGCTTAATTTTATGGGAAACGAATGGGGACAGCTTCGGGAATGGAGCGAGAAGCAGGAACAGGATTGGTGTGTGCTGGCCTATCCTGTCCATGACGCTTTTCACAATTTTATGAAAGATTTGAATCATCTTTATTTGGAGAACCCTGCGCTTTGGGAAAAAGACTACGACAGGGATGGCTTTTTATGGTGGGACTGCCATGAGGAGGAAAAATGTGTTTATGTATTTGAACGCAAAAGCAAAGGGCAGGGAATTTTGGCGGTGTTTTGTTTTGCGGATAAGGAAGTGGAGGATTTTGAAATAAAGTCCTCCACGGCCAAAAAACTGGTTCCCCTTTTGTCCACCGAGTGGGAAAAGTATGGGGGAAGCCGCAAAAAATCCCTTAGGGCATTGCATTTTCAGGAGGGTAAGCTGCGCCTGTGCCTGCCCGCGTTTTCCGGAATGTTGTTCGAGATTCAGGATTCGTGACGGTTTGGGCCGCCATGCCTTTAGGTAGTCCCCGGACGGTAAAAAGCCGCTATATTATCCATTCTTGCCGTCATGTTGGCCATGAGCAGATCCAAGATGGTGAGGGCTGTCATGCATTCCACCACCACAACGGCCCGGGGGACGATGACGGGATCGTGCCGTCCTTGGATTTGCACAAGCCTGTTTTGCCCGTCCTTCCCAACAGTCTGCTGTTCCTGAAAAATGGAAGGGGTGGGCTTGACATAGGCGCGCAGGACGATGGGGGAGCCGTCGCTGAGGCCGCCCAGAATGCCGCCTGCATGATTGGTTTTTTTGTGGATGCCTGTGGCGTCGGCGAAAAAAGCGTCGTTATTTTGGGAACCCTTTGCCGAGGCGACAGCGGTTCCGTCCCCGATTTCGACGGCTTTGACGGCGCCGATGGAGAGAATGGCGGCTCCTAAGCGGGCATCCAATTTGTCAAAAACCGGTTCCCCGATGCCGGCAGGCATGCCGGTGACGATGCATTCGATCATGCCGCCGGAGGAATCCTTCTTTGCCATGCAGGAAGAGAGATAGCTTTCAGCCTGCGCGCTGGCGATTCGGTCCGGCATGGCCGTCGGGGTTTCCAAAATGGCGTCTTTGTCAAAATGTGTCCGGTCGATGGCGACAGGACCGATGGAGCCGGTGTAGGCGCAGACCGTAATACCCAGTTCCTTTAAGATCTTGGCGGCAATGGCCCCGGAGGCTACCCGGCCTATGGTTTCCCGGCCGGAGGAGCGTCCGCCGCCGCGATAGTCCCGGAAGCCGTATTTTTCGTCAAAGGTGTAGTCCGCATGTCCCGGCCTGTAATAGGATGCGATTTCGGAATAGTCCTGGGACCGCTGGGCGGTATTTGGCACCAGCAGCGAAATCGGTGAACCGGTAGTTTTTCCTTCAAAAGTCCCGGAAAGGATTTGCACCGCGTCCGCTTCCTTGCGGGGGGTGGCATAACGCGTCGCGCCGGGCTTTCTCCTGTCTAAATAAATCTGGATATCGTGTTCGCATAAAAAAAGCCCGGCGGGACAGCCGTCTACCACGGCGCCGAGGGCTTTTCCGTGGGATTCGCCCCATGTCGTAACCGTAAAATATTTTCCAAAAGTGGAACCAGCCATTGTCTTTTATCCTTTCTTTTTCACATGGACGCTTGCGTACCATGCTTTTTGTATTCTTTTTCCCAATCCCATTTGGAGCGTGTTTGTAAAATGTTTGCGTCGTTACAGTTACTATTCACGGCCCAGCATCATGACATCGCCCGTGAATAATACCCCGTTACAGTATAAATCATTTTGGGGGCACATACAAGCTTCTTGTTATTTTTGGAAACGGATGCTATAATGTATGGGCTACGGCTTATTTGCCGTAAATTTTGGTTGTGCAGCCTGCTAAAGCAGGCAGCCCGCTAAAGCGGGCGGGAAGGTTCGCATGAAAAAAGAGAGGCAGATGAATTTGGAATTGCTGCGCATCATCGCCATGATGATGGTAGTGGCGGCCC
>CARDPF010000058.1 GCA_948960675.1 uncultured Eisenbergiella sp. | reverse complement strand
CGAGTTTTGCTGCGCAAAAACCGCCCCTCACTCCTGCCTCATGTTCTCACGGAATAGTAACAACAGTTCAGCCATCCAGACTTTTCAGGCAAGCACAAACCTCCGGAACGTCCTCCAAAAAGCGGTAGGAGACAAGCGTCAGTCCCCTTGCAGGGGCAGTGGGGCCGCTTTCTTTCCTGTCGCACGCCTCCAATATCTCCTTTACCCGCTGCGGCGGGTATTTTCCACAGCCCACCTCCAAAAGCGTCCCCACGATAATCCGCACCATATTATAGAGGAAACCGGTTCCGGAAATCCGGACGGTAATAACGGATTCCCTCTGCCCCACCGAAAGTCCGGTCACGGTGCGCACAGTGGACTCCGCCTCCGTATGAATGCTGCAAAAGCTTTTAAAGTCGTGCTCCCCCACGAGAAACCGGGCCGCCTCCTGCATTTTTTGCACATCCAATTGTAAATAGGTAAAATGCGCATACAGACGGTCTAACGGATCCGGAAATTCCCGGTTCACAATCCGGTATTCATAGGTTTTGATGCTACGGCATTTGCGCGGATGCCAGCCCATGGCCACTTCCCCAGCTTTCTGGACCCGGATGTCCTCCGGCAGCCTTTGGTTTAGGGCATAGGCAAATTTATCCGCCGGCATGCGCATTTTTGTGTCAAAAACCGCATAATTGCACCGCGCATGTACGCCGGCGTCCGTGCGGCTGGCCCCGCTCACGCCAATGTCCTCTCCCGCAAGCGCGCAAAGCGCCCCGTTGATTTCCCCTTCGATAGTCCTGCCGTTTGGCTGGTACTGCCATCCGTTATACCGTGTACCGTCATACGCCACGGTAAGGCAGATACGGCGTTTTCCTTCTCCTGTCATACCGGCAAAAACCTCCCCACCGTCAGTGCCGCCGCCAAATATAAAAGCAGTGCCCCATAGGCAATGTAGTCGTTTCTTTTGTATACCAGGGGCTTCATCTTTGTCCGGCCCTCCCCGCCCCGGTAACAGCGCGCCTCCATGGCCATCGCCAGATCATTGGCCCGCCGAAACGCCGCGATAAACAAAGGTACCAGCAGCGGCACCATCGCCCGGGCTTTTTGTATCAGGTTTCCGCTTTCAAAATCCGCCCCCCTGGCAATCTGTGCCTTCATGATTTTGTCCGTCTCCTCCATCAAAATGGGAATGAAGCGCAGGGCAATGGACATCATCATGGCCACCTCATGTACCGGAACCTTGATTTTTTTTAACGGTTTTAAGAGACTCTCCATACCGTCGGTCAAATGGTTCGGCGTGGTCGTCAGCGTCATCAGGGAGGAGCCGATAATCAGCAGTGTCAACCGGACGGCCATCTGCACCGCCATCCGGATTCCGGCATCCGTAATCCGCAGCTTCCAAAAAGTTATTACCGGATTGCCGGGCGTCAGAAAGAGGTTAAACACCACCGCAAACAGCATCAAAAACACAATGGATTTCATTCCCTTGACCATGAAGGAAAAAGGTACCTTGGACAGCCGGATGCAGACCGCCAAAAAAACGGCTGCTATCACAAATCCCCCTATATGATCCACCAAAAACAGGGAAATGATATATACCAGCGTCGCTACCAGCTTCACACGGCAATCCATCCGGTGCAGGACGGAATCCGTCTGATAATATTGCCCTAACGTAATATCCCTTAACATCTGTGCCGCTCTTCACCCTTCTTTTTCTGCAATGCTTCCAAAATCGTATCCCGCGCCCCTAAAACCGTGGTTGCGCCCGTGTCCACCAAATACCCCTGCTCCCGCAGCCGGTGCAAAATATAGGTTACACAGGGGGCCGCCAGTCCGACCTCCTCCAACTCCCTGACATGGCCAAACACTTCCCGGGGCACATCGTCAAACAGTATCCTGCCGCCGCTCATCACGACAATGCGTTCCACATAATTGGCCACATCCTCCATGCTATGGGAAACCAGCACGACGCTGATTCCCGTTTCCTCTTTCAAATGGGCAATCTGTCCCAGAATCTCGTCCCTTCCCTTAGGATCCAATCCTGCGGTAGGCTCGTCCAGTACCAGAATCTCCGGCTGCATGGCAAGCACACCCGCAATCGCCACACGGCGCTTTTGTCCCCCGGAAAGTTCAAACGGGGACTGCTTATAATATTCCTCCGGCAAACCCACCAGCTGCAGGGCACGTACGGCCCGGTTCTCTGTCTCTTCCTTTGACAGCCCCAAATTTTTGGGGCCGAAACAGACATCCGAAAAAACATCCACCTCAAAAAGCTGGTGCTCCGGATACTGAAATACCAGTCCCACCTTACTGCGCAATTCTTTTTTGGAGAAATCCTTCCCCCAAATGTTCCTGCCGTTATAAGTGATCGTCCCCTGTGTCGGGGCCAGCAATCCGTTCAGGTGCTGCACCAATGTGGATTTTCCGGATCCCGTATGCCCGATCAGCCCCACAAACTGCCCGTCCGGGATTTCCAGATTGATGTCACAAAGGGCGCGCACCGCCAGGGTCGTATCGCTGCCATACGTATAACTCACATGTTCCAGCTTCAAAGACATTTCCCCAACTCCTCCGTCAACTCGTCAACCGTCAAAATCCCGTCCGGCAGGGGCAGTCCGCTTTTTTGCAGTTCATAAGCCAAAAGCGTTACCTGCGGCACATCCAGGCGCAGCTGCTTAAGACGCTCCACCTGGGAAAAAACCTCCCTCGGGCTTCCCTGCATCGCCACTTTCCCGGCATCCATGACAAAAACCCGGTCCGCATAAATCACTTCTTCCATATAATGTGTGATCAGGATAATCGTCACCTTTTCCACATCATTGAGTGCACGTGCAGCGCGGATGACATCCTTGCGCCCGTTGGGATCCAGCATGGCGGTAGGTTCATCCAGAATAATGCATTTGGGGTGCATCGCCAGTACCCCGGCAATGGAGACACGTTGTTTTTGTCCCCCGGACAGTTTGTTGGGCGAATGCTTCCGGTATGCATACATTCCCACCGCACGGAGGCTTTCCTCCACCCGCTCCCAAATTTCTTTTGTGGGAATTCCCATATTTTCCGGTCCAAAACCCACGTCTTCCTCCACCACCTGACCAATAATCTGGTTATCCGGATTCTGGAACACCATCCCCGCGCTCTGGCGCACTTCCCAAATGTTTTCCTCCTGCCGCGTATCCTTTCCGTCTACCAAAACCGTACCTTCCGTTGGCAAAAGCAACGCGTTGATATGCTTTGCCAGCGTCGATTTCCCGGAACCGTTATGCCCCAATATCGCAATGAACTCCCCCTGCTTTACCGAAAGGCTCACATCGCTGACCGCCCGGGTAGCGCCCTCCACATTTCCTTCCTCGTCGTGCCTGATGTAGTCATAACTGACATGTGCCGTTTGCAAAATATTCATCCCTGCTCCCGCCCTGCCGGCGCGGCCGCCCACTGGACACGCCGGCTTTGAAAAAAACCGGCATCGAAACGATGCCGGTTTAGGTCTTCAAACACGCTCTAGATCAACTCCAGTACAACTTCCAACGCACCGTCGCCTTTGCGCTGGCCGATCTTGATGATTCTGGTATAACCGCCCTTGCGGTCTGCATACTTGGGCGCGATCTCATCAAACACTTTGTTGGGAAGGTTAATCATTTTCGTGTTGCGCTTTCTGCCCTTCCCTTCTACGGGAACTTCCTTTACCGGATAGAAAACCCGCAGCATCTGGCGTCTTGCATGAAGCCGGGAAGGCATGTCTTTCCTGATCTCCTTCTGCACTTCATCATACACGGTCACTCTCTTGCCGTCCACAACCTCTTTCACCCGCTTACCGTCCTTATCCTTGCGGGGAACCTTGGCGGTTACGGTTACGGTTTCAAAATTATCCTTCTCCTTGATACCCATGGCGATAATGCCCTCCGCAATCTTGCGGACTTCCTTCGCCTTTGCCTCGGTCGTGATAATCCTACCCCTATAGATCAGGCTTGTCACCTGACTTCTCAGGAGCGCCTTACGCTGATCGGAGGTTCTGCCCAATTTTCTGTATTTTGCCATTGTCCTGTTTCCTTTCTACCCTGCCCGGCAATGCCCTTTGGTCTTACTTACCGGACTACCTTTATAGACTTTCGCCAAGTGACACACTGCCGCGCCTTTTGGCCTTACCGGCAATGCCTGCTTTTTATCCCCCTATTCCTCACTGGGCCTGAAATGGAAGCCCAGTTCACTGATCTTGGCCTGTACCTCCTCCAGCGATTTCCTTCCGAGGTTACGGACCTTCATCATGTCCTCCGGGGTCTTATTAATCAATTCTTCTACCGTGTTAATGCCCGCACGTTTTAAGCAGTTGTAGGAACGAACAGAGAGTTCAAGCTCATCAATGCTCATTTCCAATACCTTTTCCTTCTCATCATCCTCTTTTTCCACCATAACCTCTGCGGTCCTGGCATTTTCGGATAAGTCAATGAAAAGGCTTAAATGTTCGCTGAGTACTTTTGCAGCTAAACTGACAGCTTCGTCCGGAGCCAGTGTTCCGTTCGTATAAACATCCAGTGTAAGTTTATCATAATCCGTCACCTGACCTACACGGGTGTTTTCCACCGTCATGTTAACTCTCTCTACAGGAGTGTAGATGGAATCGACCGCAATCACACCAATGGGAAGTTCTTCGCTTTTATTCTTATCTGCGCTGACATAACCTCTTCCTTTGGTGATGGTCAGCTCCATGTACAGTTTGCTTTCCTTGCCGCCGCTCAACGTGGCGATCACAAGATCGGGGTTGAGAATCTCAATATCTTGGTCTACCTGAATGTCGGAAGCATGCACGACGCCCTCTCCCTCGAACTCGATGTAAGCGGTTTTGGGCTCATTGGTCTCGCTGTTGTTCTTGATCGCAAGACTTTTAATGTTCATGATGATCTCCGTCACGTCCTCTTTTACGCCCGGGACAGAAGAAAATTCATGCAGTACGCCTTCGATTTTCACCTGGCTCACCGCAGCGCCCGGCAGGGATGACAGCATAATTCTCCGCAAAGAATTGCCCAGCGTAATGCCGTATCCCCTTTCCAGAGGTTCCACCACAAACTTGCCGTACTTCTTGTTCTCAGAGATTTCAGTGACCTCAATATTGGGTCTTTCAAACTCAAACACTGCAAATACCCTCCTTTACGAACAAAACCAGATGGAATGCTACTGTCATTATTTGGAGTACAACTCGACGATAAGCATCTCGTTAACCGGAACATCAATCATTTCCCTGGTCGGAAGCTGCTTGATGGTTCCCTTGAATGCTTCTTTATCCACATCCATCCATTCGGGCGTAAGCCTTCCGGCCGTCACCTCGAGGATATCCTTGTATCTCTGCATGCCCTTTGCTTTTTCCTTCACTTCGACAACGTCGCCCGCTTTAACCAGGTAAGAAGGAATGCTGACACTCCTGCCGTTTACCAAAACATGCTTATGGCCAACCACCTGCCTCGCTTCCCTTCTGGTACGGGCAAATCCCATACGGAATACTACACTGTCCAGTCTGGACTCGAGCATGGTCATCAGGTTTTCACCGGTCATGCCTTTCATCCTGTCCGCCTTTTTGTAATAGTTGCGGAAGGGTTTTTCCAAAACACCGTAAATGAATTTGGCCTTCTGCTTTTCCCGCAGCTGTAAGCCATATTCGCTCATCTTCTTGCCGGCCTTGACCGTCCGGTTCGACTTTTTATCATAGCCCAGATATCCCGGCTCCAGTCCGAGCGCTCTGCACCTTTTTAACACAGGAACTCTGTTTACTGCCATTTTTTACTTTCCTCCAAGTTATTGTTTACAGCATACCACAGCTGCACAGGTTATCCCCTGCAGCTGCCATGTCTTCATCCAACTTCTGTCATTATACCCTGCGGCGCTTTGGCGGACGGCAGCCATTATGCGGAACCGGGGTTACGTCCTTGATGCTCACAACGCTTAATCCGCATGCGGAAAGTGCGCGGATTGCGGCCTCACGGCCCGAACCGGGTCCCTTTACAAAAACATCCACCGTCTTAAGGCCATGAATCAGGGCCGCCTTTGTAGCCGTCTCTGCAGCCATCTGTGCTGCATACGGGGTAGATTTCCTTGAACCCTTAAATCCCAGACCGCCGGCAGAAGCCCAGCTTAAAGCATTCCCTTCGGCATCCGTCAACGTAACAATCGTGTTGTTAAAGGACGACTGAATGTGTGCCTGTCCGTGTTCAACGTTTTTCTTGACGCGTTTCTTTGTCACTTTTTTCGTAACTTTTTTGTTTGCTGCCATTTAAACTAACCTACTTTCCCTCGTCTACTTATTTTTTCTTGTTTGCAACAGTTCTTCTGGGACCTTTTCTCGTCCTTGCGTTGGTCTTTGTCTTCTGACCGCGGACGGGAAGCCCTTTACGGTGACGGATTCCTCTGTAACAGCCGATCTCCTGCAACCGTTTGATGTTCAGCGCAATCTCTCTTCTCAAGTCGCCTTCCACCGTCATTGTCTCGTCGATAACTTCACTGATTTTCTTAACCTCTTCATCGGTCAAGTCCCTGCAGCGTGTGTCCGGGTTTACGCCGGCCTGTGCCAGAATCTTGGTCGCGCTGGATCTGCCAATCCCATAAATATAGGTGAGGCCGATTTCCACACGCTTTTCCCTGGGCAAATCAATACCTGCAATACGAGCCATACCATTTCCTCCATTTCCTGCCACGGCAAAACCAACCTGCGCCGTGTGTGCGCATTTAGATTTTTACGCACAATGAGCACAGGGCATATTCCATGGCCTGTGCATAAAAATATAGTTACTAATTGACTGGGGTACCATGTACCCAACCGGCATGCCGGTCTTTCCGATACTCTCTCACGGACGCACTGACTGCTGTCGCCCATGCGGAAACGAAGTGCTTTACACACCGCCGTGTTCCTTCACACTGCCGTTCCCGGCTTTCCGTTTCACAGGAAAACCTCCCTCGGTATCAAAAAGTAATCTCCCGCAGCACAGTTTCTTCACCGGCACAGGCATTCCCGCCCCTTCCGTCCAAAACCTTTCCCGCCGCGTTCAATTATTTTCAAGCGGACCTTAGTAAAATCCGCTACCAGCCGTCACACTTCCGACGGGGTTAATCCTGCCTTCAAGAATTAACCCTGTCTCTGCTTGTGCTTGGGATTCTCACAGATAATTCTGATGGCTCCCTTTCTCTTAATGACTTTGCACTTTTCGCAAATCGGTTTTACGGATGCTCTTACTTTCATCTTGCTCTTACCTCCTTCCAAAAAGACCATTTCCTATTATACCACGCAATTTTTGGAAATGCAACTACTTTGTAAAGAAAATAACTTCTTATTTGTTACCGTGTTGTAACAGGGCAGACTTGTCTGGACTGTCAGTCTTATTTATCCCTCCAGATAATTCTGCCCTTGGACAAATCATATGGGGAAAGTTCCAACGTTACTTTATCCCCGGGCAGAATCCGGATAAAATTCTGGCGCAGCTTGCCGCTGATATGCGCCAATACCCTGTGCCCGTTTTCCAGTTCCACCTGGAACATCGTATTCGGAAGCTTCTCCACCACTGTTCCTTCAATTTCAATGACATCCGCTTTGGACATTTTGTCATACCTCCCTATACCTAAATCGGTTCCGCTCAAAAATTTTTAACACTCTTTTAATCTTCGTATCGGCATCTGCCGGATTCTGGGCCAGACTTTCCATTTCCTTGGCAGAAAGCCCACCGTGGATTTCCTGAATATGTCTTTTGTTTTTCTTCTTGGGGGCGGCATAGCGTTTCAAACTGCCGTCCGCAAGATACACGCAGGTCTCTTCCTCACGGACAATCAAATAGATACTGCCTTTGTCATGCCCTGCCTTGGATACAGCCAACTGTCCAACCATCCGTTCCTCTCATTCCGCCGTCTAAACGGCATTTTACCAAAAACGGGAACTTTGGGCCGCCTTCATGTTGCGACAGTGAGGATTTCGGGCTCCCCGTCGGTGATCAGAATCGTATTTTCATAATGCGCCGACAAAGATCCGTCCCTTGTCACCACGGTCCATCCATCCTTCAAAAAATCAACTTCCCAGCCTCCGGCATTGATCATGGGTTCTACCGCCAGGGTCATCCCTGCCTGCAGCCTGACGCCTTTCTTTTTCTGTGCGAAATTGGGAATCTGGGGATCTTCATGCAGCGATGTGCCAATGCCGTGCCCGACCAAATCTCTCACAATTCCATAGCCGAACCGGCGCACATAAGCGTCCACCGCCGCAGAAATATCATACAAATGACAGCCTGCCCTCGCCATTTTAATACCTTCAAAAAAACTCTGTTTTGTCACGTCAATCAGCTGTCTGGCCTGCGGACTGATCTTCCCGACCGCATGGGTTCTTGCCGCGTCGGAATGGTATCCCTTATAAATCAGTCCCGCATCCAGACTGACAATATCCCCTTCCTGCAAAATGCGGCTTTTTCGGGGAATTCCGTGTACCACCTCTTCATTGACGGACACACAAATGGACGCGGGATATCCGTTATAATGCAGGAAATTCGGCACGCATCCCAAATCCCGGATCAGCTTTTCCCCCAACCGGTCCACGTCCTTTGTGGACATCCCCGGTTCGATCGCCCTGCCCAGTTCGTCATGCACCGCCGCCAGCATTCTTCCCGCTTCCCGCATCAATTCAATTTCTCTGGCAGATTTAATTGAAACAGCCATCTGAAACCTCCAAAGCCGTCATTCCAGGATTTTGGTAATATCGGCAAATACATCCTCCATCAAAACGGTTCCATCCACCGTCCTCATAACGCCCTTTTCCGTATAAAACGCAATGAGGGGCTGTGTCTGCGCATGATAGACTTCCAGACGGTTTTTCACGGTCTCCGGCCGATCGTCATCCCTGAGTACCAGGGCCGTGCCGCATGTATCGCAAATGCCTTCCGTTTTGGGCGGAATGTGTTCCGTATGGTAAGTGGCCCCGCATCCGGGGCAGGCACGCCTGCCCGACATCCGCCTTACAATATGCTCATCCGGCACATCCACGTTGATCGCGAAATCAATTTTGTCCCCCATCTTGGAAAGTGCTTCGTCCAACACTTTTGCCTGCGGAATCGTCCTGGGAAAACCATCCAGTACATAACCGTCCTTGCAGTCCTCGTCCCCAACCCGGTCCAGCAAAATCCGCACGGTCAACTCATCCGGCACAAGCAGTCCCTGATCCATATACTGCTTTGCCTCCATGCCAAGCGGTGTCTTATCCTTAATATTGGCACGGAAAATATCCCCTGTGGAAATATGTGGGATTTTGTATTTTTGGGCGATCATTTTCGCCTGTGTACCTTTACCGGCGCCCGGCGCGCCCAACATCACAATTTTCATGATAACCTTCCTGCCCGCTTTAGCGGGCCTAAATTCACGGTTGAAAAACTGTCGCATATGGTTTTTCAACCTAGCCTTCCTGCCCGCTTTAGCGGGCCTAAATTCCAGATGTACTGGCCTTCCTGCAAACAACGTAGGACAGAAACGTCACCGTCCTGTCCCACCCTGACTTTAGTCATTCAAAAATCCTTTATAATTACGGACCAGCATCTGGGATTCAATCTGCTTCATTGTCTCGATGAGCACACTCACAATAATGATCAGGCTGGTTCCCCCAAAGGAAACGCTCGCGCCGAATACACCGTTAAAGAAATACGGGATGACACAGACCACCGTCAGGCCGCATGCACCGATAAAAATCAGATAATTCAGTATTCTGGTCAGATACTCGCTGGTAGGTTTGCCCGGCCTGATGCCCGGGATAAAACCCCCCTGCTTTTTCATATTATTGGCGACTTCCAAAGGATTGAAGGTGATGGACGTGTAAAAATACGCAAAACAGATTACCAGCGCAATATAAATCACCAAACCGATGGAATACACCAGTTCCTTGGGATTGCACCAATAGCTGGAATTCAATGCCCGAAGGACGTGCGCCCAAAAGCCGTTTCCGTTATACCCCGCAAACTGGCAGATTACAACGGGAAGCTGCATAATGGACTGCGCGAAAATGATCGGGATCACACCTGCGGTGTTCACCTTCAGCGGAATGAAAGAGGACTGTCCGCCCACCAGCTTCCTCCCCTGCATTTTTTTCGCATACTGCACAGGGATTTTTCTTGTGGCATCGTTCAAGACAATGACCATAACCACCATGCCCACGATGATGGCAAGAATGACAAGCGCCGCAAGCACGCTTACCGCCACCGCCCGTCCTTTTACAAACTGGTTGTAAAGGCCCGCAAGGTCATTGGGCATACGGGAAATAATATTGATCGTCAGGACAATGGAAATCCCGTTTCCGACCCCTTTTTCCGTAATGCGTTCCCCGATCCACATCAGGAAGGCACTGCCGGCTGTCAGGGCCGTGATAACCGTAATAACGTTAAGCGCATTGAAATCCTCCATCAGGCCCTGACGGCCAAAACCGACCGCCATCGCCGTGGATTCAATCAATGCCAGCGCCACCGTCACATACCTTGTGATGGACGCCAGTTTTTTCCTGCCGTCCTCACCGTCTTTCTGCATCTCCTCCAGCTTCGGAATCGCTATGGTCATCAGCTGGATAATGATGGAAGATGTGATATAAGGCGTAATGTTCAATGCGAACAGGGACATATTCTCAAAAGAACCGCCCGTAAAGGCATTGAAGAAACTGAAAGTGTCCCCTGTCTGCGCCGCAAACCAGTCCGCGAAGAAATGTCTGTTCACACCGGGTACCGGCAGCTGACATCCAACCCTCACCACGATCAGCATCAAAAAGGTAAAAAAGAGTTTATTGCGGATTTCCTTGATCTTAAACGCATTTTTCAAGGTAGTAAACATTTACATCACCTCAGCAGTTCCACCAAGTGCCTCGATTTTTTCCTTTGCGGATGCGCTGAACGCATTTGCTTTCACATCGAGTTTCTTGGTAAATTCCCCGTTTCCAAGAATTTTGACGCCGTCTCTGGGGTTTTTGACAATCCCCCTCTCGATCAGGGTCTCCACGGTAACCGTCTCTCCGTTTTCAAACACTTCAAGCCTGCTTATATTCACCGCAACGATATCTTTTGCATTTCTGTTTTTGAATCCTTTTTTGGGAATCCGCCTGTATAAAGGCATCTGGCCGCCTTCAAAGCCGATTCTGGGAGCCCCGGAACGCGCTTTCTGGCCCTTATGTCCTTTACCCGCCGTTTTTCCATTCCCCGATCCGTGTCCGCGGCCTCTTCTGAAGCGGTCGCCATGTTTTGAACCGGCTGCAGGGCGTAAATTAGATAATTCCATTTCCTGATACCTCCTTCGCTTATGCTTCCTCTACCTTCAGCATATATCCAACTTTCCGGATCATACCTCTTGTAGCGTCGTTATCAGGCATGATAACCGTCTTGTGCATCTTTGTAAGACCCATGGCCCTTACGGTCGCCCTGTTTTTGGGCACGGCGCCGATGGGGGATTTTACCAGGGTAATCTTTAAATATTTCTTTTCTGCTTCCATTTTCGTTTCCTCCCCTGCTTAAGCCATGATCTCCGCTACGGATTTTCCGCGCTTTTGGGCCACTTCTTCAGGTGTCTTAATCTGGCGCAGTCCCTCAATGGTAGCCAGAACGACATTCTGCTTATTGGTGGAACCAAGCGCTTTGGTACGGATATTTTTGATTCCCGCAAGTTCACAGACGGTACGGGCCGGACCACCGGCGATGATACCGGTACCGTCGGGAGCCTTCTTTAACAATACGGTTGCAGCGCCGAATTTGCCCAGGAAATCATGCGTGATGGAACTGTTCTCATCCAGCGCAACCGTGATCAGATGCTTGGCGGCATCCTCTTTTCCCTTACGGATCGCCTCCGGAATTTCCGTGGATTTTCCAAGTCCCACGCCAACGTGCCCGTTACTGTCCCCTACTACCACTAAAGCTGTGAAACGCATGTTGCGGCCGCCCTTTACAACCTTGGTAACACGTTTGATGGAAACAACTTTTTCTGTCAATTCCAGATTCGTTGTATCGATAATTGTTCTTCTCACCGGATGTGTTCTCCCTTCTTAGAATGTCAGGCCAGCTTCTCTTGCTGCCTCCGCTAAAGCTGCAACTTTTCCATGGTAGATATAACCGCCACGGTCAAAAACCACCTGTGTAATACCTTTCTCCAGCGCGCGTTTTGCAATCACTGTTCCCAAATGTGACGCTGCATCAACGTTATTGGTCTTTTCCAGTTCCGCTTTCACATCCTTCTCCAGAGTGCTGGCAGAAACCAGTGTGTTGCCGACCGTATCGTCAATAATTTGAGCGTACATATGATTATTGCTTCTGAATACGGCCAAACGCGGTCTTTCGGTTGTGCCCGCCAAATAGTGACGCATTCTTTTGTGCTTCTTCTCGCGAACGATTTGTCTTGATTTCTTACTAACCATTTTTGCACTCTCCTTATCTGTTATTTCTTACCGGTCTTACCGACTTTACGTCTGATCACTTCATCGGCGTACTTGATACCCTTGCCCTTATAAGGCTCCGGTCTTCTCTTATCCCTGATTTCAGCCGCGAACTGTCCGACCTTTTCTTTGTCGATGCCCTTCACGATGATGATGTTCTGGCCTTCCAGCACCGTCTCAATGCCTTCCGGATCCTCCATCTCAACCGGATGGGAATAACCTAAGGATAATGTCAGCTTTTTCCCTGCCTTGGCTGCCCTGTAACCGACGCCGTTGACTTCCAGTTTCTTCTCATAGCCGTTTGTAACGCCGACCACCATGTTGTTGATCAGGGTTCTGGTCAACCCGTGCAGGGACTTCATTTTCTTTAAGTCATTCGGCCTTGTGACAATCACATGGCCCTCTTCCATTTTAATCTCCATCTCAGAAGGAAGCACTCTTTCCAGTGTTCCTTTGGGACCTTTTACAGTCACCTTATTATTTTCTGCAATTTCCACAGTAACGCCTGCGGGAACCGCGATTGGCATTCTTCCTATACGTGACATGCCCGTACCTCCATTTATTATGATTTCATTTCAATCAGGGAATGCTTCCCTTTCCCATGTTACCAGACGTATGCCAGCACTTCGCCGCCGACCTGCAGTTCCCTTGCCTTCTTATCCGTGATGACGCCCTTGTTGGTGGAGATAATTGCAATCCCCAGTCCCCCCAGTACCCTGGGCAGTTCTTCCCTGCCTGCGTATACCCGGAGTCCGGGCTTGGAAATCCTCTTAATGCCGGAGATTACCTTTTCGTTCTTGTCCTCCCCGTACTTCAATGTGATATGGATGGTCTTGAAAGTTCCTTCATCCAGCACGTCAAACTTCTTGATGTAGCCCTCGTCCAGCAGAATCTGCGTGATAGCCAGTTTCATCTTGGATGCAGGCACATCCACTGTATCATGTTTTGCAGTGTTTGCGTTACGGATTCTTGTAAGCATATCTGCAA